>NZ_JAVVLT010000045.1:0-7692 GCF_036224885.1 Marinobacter sp. OP 3.4 | reverse complement strand
TACTTCTTCCTGAAGATAAAAGCAGCGTTTCCCGGTAAAGCGCGATGAACCTAATAAAATGGGTTGGAACCTGAGTGAAGTCAAAGTCATTCTGAGTCAAGGTACGGAAGGTGGCTTGGCTAGCGGCGATCTGGAGAAACTATTTACAGACGGCCTTTGCAGACTGGATCAGGAGCTAAAGGAGCTAAAGGAGCTCGAGCGACTTCGTGATGACATGAAAGGCACAATCCAGCTTTGGAGACAGATGCCTGATGGTGTCCCCAATGGCCATTCGGTCCAAAAATTGATTGAGCAGTGGGGCTACTGGCAGTCCTGACCATTAATCGCTTGACGCTTTGTGAAGCGCGCGCCTTACTTTCTCGAAAAATACTGTAAACACAATTACCTGATTTATTCTATTTTAAGCGCCGACCGCTCAGAGTTTTCCTGGCTACGTTGTAGCTTTGCGTGCTTGATCCATACTCGACCATCACGCCTTGTAGTGTATGGTCGGCTTCCAGTTGTGGGACAACGGCTCGTCGATGGCAAACTTCATTAATTCAGGAACCCTCCTGAATAAGAGCAACGAGATCATTTCGAATCTCCTCAGCGCTCAGATCAGATCTCATTAACAATCGGGGATCGCCCTCACGATCAAATACATAGATCGCGCTGCTGTGTGACACGGCGTAATTCCCGTCGGGGCCAGGTTCTTCATAACCGAAGGTTGTCCGATATCGTTTGGCCAATTGGCGAAGCTGGGGTTCTTCTCCGGTGAGCCCAACAATATTGTCACCGAAAAAATCCACGTACTCTGCGAGGCGCTCAGGCGTGTCACGTTGCGGATCGACACTCACGAACAAAGTGAGCACTTCTTCCTGAAGCTCGGGGGCCAGGCCACTGGTTGCTTGGTTGAGTTTTTGCAGTGCCGTCGGGCAAACATCGGGGCATGAGGTGAATCCGAAAAACAGCATTTTCACGCGGCCGTTGTAATCATAGCCAGACACCGGCTCGCCCTGGCTGTTGATCAGATCGAATTCCAACTCGGGCATCAGGCCACTGATACTTGTTCCGTGCCAATCCTCCTCATCGTTGCCAAAACAACCCGTCAGCAATATGGCCATCACCAGCGTAGAAACGGCCGGTACGATGTTGGTGCTCGGTTGCCAGAAACGGGTGCTCATGACGCTGTTTCCTCCAGTTTTTGGGAATGATTGGTGTACTTTCCGTCCTGATGCATGGCGCGACGAAGGATAAGCAGAATGCCGAGAATGCTCATCATGGCCGGTGGAATGTAGGTCAGCAGGCCACCAAGGAATTGATCGACCTCGGGATCCAAGGGCCAGGCGCGGCCACAGACCTCGTAAACGTCGTAGACCATGTCACGAGAAAACACGATCCCTGCTCCCAGAATCATTTGAAGCACACCTGCGACAGCCAGGATCAGTATGCGTTTGCCATACCCCAGGGACGAAGTGATAGCCGGTGGCCTCGGGTCAAAGATCAGCCACCAGAACAGCAGGCCGTCCAGCAACATGCTCCAGTTCATGACCCAATACAGGTTCCGGCTGAGCATGGCGTCGAAATGGATCGATGGCCAGAGCCAGAAATAAATCAGTCCGACAAACAGGAACAGGGCGATAAAGGGTTGTTGCAGAACTTTATAGATCCAACCGAGGGGGCGTAACGCATGCTTCCAACGTGGGCTGATTTTAGCGAACCAGAACCGCATGACCGGCAAGGGGTTGGACAGGGCGATCAGAATCGGCCCAATGTGATGAAGAATCAGGTGCTGGCCCCGATGGACGAAGAACATGTATTGCGCATAGTAATCGAAGCGGGTCTGCATCACCGCATAACAGATCATCACCCCCAGGGTGAAAGCAAAGATCCGCAGTGCGCCTGGCCGGTCCTGTTCCGGCATCCGAAATAGCCCGACGCCATAGAACCCCATCACGAGCATGTAGCTCAGCACGGTCAGCGGCGAGAAATCGTAGGGTAAAAGGTAGTCAAGCGGTGACATAGGTTTGCCAGCGTTAGTTTTTTATTGCGATGACTCTACCTTGGACGTTACCAGGTCGTACAGTTCCTGAGGGCCCAGGCGGTTCAACTTTTCTCCGTTGACGTAGAATGTCGGCGTACCGGAAATTCTGACCGCTTTAACGTCCGCAGCATCCTGCTGGATGATGTCGTCGATTTCAGACGCGTTCATACTGGCACGGGCGGCCTCAACATCGAGCCCCGCTGACTTTGCTGCATCCCATGCTGCCGTGACATCGGGATCGTCATGCCACTGGGGCTGGGCTTCCATAACAGCGTCAAGGACCGGCTCGTAGATTCCCTGTTGGCGAGCGGTTTCCAGGATCCTGACAGCTTCTTCCGAGCCTTTGTGAAACAGCACGTAGCGCAATACCAGGCGCACTTGGTTCGGGTACGTCGCCATAATCTGTTTTACGTAGGGGTACATGGCGCGACAGCCTTCGCAGGATGGATCGAAGAACTCGACAATGGTGACGGGTGCGTCTTCAGGACCAATAACGGGTGAGTAATCCCTCACCAGCGGCGTTTTTTCAACGACGGCGGGTTCGTTAGTGCCCTCAGAGCGATCGTATAAAACAAAAGCGGCTGCGAAGATAGCCAGACAGAGCAGAACGAGACTTACGACCAGGGTTCGGGTCCGCACGTGTTAGATCTCCATATTTTTAGTTTGGTGAAGTTGGACAACAAGGCCGGAAAACAACAGCAACGAGGTAGGCCCAGACCTGATGGCGTTCAATCGTTTCCCGCATGGAGCGCCTAGCCTTGTTGGTTCGAAAATCAGATGGATGATGAATGATGCGCTATCTCACGCAGTAAGGTGCGCCACCGACGCTGGCGGTAGCGGTAGAAAACGTGTGCGTAGAGCCATACTACTATCGTGAATACCCCTGCCTCTATGTTCACCTCATCACTGTAGGTGCAGGCCTTGCTTCCATCAGGGGCCACCTGAATGACGTGGTTCCAGACGGGGACCAGGCCTCCGCCTTCCTCAGTCGCAAGAACTCGCTGATCGTCGTCAATCCTTTCAAACGTCAGGGTGTGTTTCCATGCGGGGATGAAGCCAAAAAACAGCAAGCGTGTGACTTCTTTATTTCCTTCTCGCCATTGTTGCGGAAAGCGGCCAGAATCTCCAAAACCCAGAAGACCCTTGCAAACAAACAGCAGCGTACTGCTTTGTTTGACCAGCGCCCAGACGTGATCAGCGGGCGCTGGAAAGGTAGTTGCCAGTGTCAGTTTCACGCTCACATTCCTTTTCAATGAGTCAGCGACCCACAATGGGCATCGGTCGGGCATTGATCATCTCCGCGCTCCCACTGGATGGTCGTATGCTGGATGCCAAAGTGCTCGTTCAACATTTCCGTAGCCTCACTGATCACCTGGTCGTCACTCTCTGGGTCTGGTTTCACCAGGTGAACGGTCAGCGCATTTTCGGTGGTACTCAGAGCCCAGATGTGAAGGTGATGGGCTGATTGCACGCCGGGCAAACTTTCAAGACGCTCATGGACAGCCGAAGGATCAATCCCCTTGGGAACAGCATCCACCGCCAGGTTTACGGAGTCCTTCAGTAACTGCCAGGTGCCCACAAAGATCACGACGGCAATAACGAGACTCACGATCGGATCAATCCAGGTCAGGCTGGTGAACATCAGTATCGTGCCAGAGATCACGACGCCTACCGACACTGCGGTGTCTGCGGCCATATGCAAGAAAGCGCCCCGGATATTGATGTCACCTTTCTGCCCTTTGAGAAAGAGCATCATGGTTGCGCCGTTGATCAATACGCCAATGCCAGCCACGATCACGACGGTCAGCCCAGCGACGTCGGCAGGATCTGTGAGGCGCTGAATGGCTTCCCAAGTAATACCACCGACCGCGGCGATCAGAATCAGAGCGTTAAACAAGGCCGCCAGAATGGTGGTTTTCTTCAGGCCATAGGTCTTGGCGTAGGTCGCCGCTTTGCTGGCCAGCCAGCTGGCTGCCCAGGCCATGATCAGCCCCATCACATCGCTGAGGTTGTGGCCGGCATCGGCAAGCAGCGCCAGCGAGCCGGATATAACCCCGTACACCGCTTCGATGACGACAAACAGAATATTGAGCAACACCGCAATCGCAAAGGAGCGGTTATGGGTGTCGAAATGATGGCTATGGTCGTGACCGTGACTGTGGTCGTGCATGTTTGCCTCTATCAATGATCAACAAGACGTTGGCCTAGTTATGGACCCTGTAGCAACTTCAGGGTCAAGTGTTTGCCACTGAATCGCGATGCGCAGTAAGAAACCCTACTGATCACACGCTTTACTCAGCACCTCTGCCAGATCCTCGGGCACTGGCATGGGGGCAAAGGCGCTGACGTTTGCGCGACCGGTGTTTCCGACCGGAACCCAAATTCGGGAAAAGATCAGGGCGGCGATGGTTCGAATAAACTGTCCCAGCACTTCGCGAACGTCTCTTGTCCGCCAACCCAGCCTGAGCATTCGTAGATGGGTTGCGGCGTGTGCGAGAGCATATTTCTGGCTGAGGATATGGGCGCGTTCAAGATGAGAGAAGGCTGTCTCGAGATCACCCGCCCCTTCCGCCATGCGTGCCGCTTCAAGCTCCGCAAGATAGGATGCCTTCAATTCACTGTGCATTGATGTCTACTCCCCATGGATTGCCAAAGGCGATCCGATAATCGACCACCTGCCCCCGAAAGGTTCAGCCTTTCAGTGCCAGTATGCGTTTGGCACCCATCAAGACGATGCCACCAACAATTCCGCCAATAACCAGGTCTGGATAGTTGGAACCGGTCCAGGCAACGAGCAGCCCCGCAAGGATTACCCCCAGGTTGATGACCACGTCGTTGGCCGAAAATATCCAGCTGGCTTTCATGTGAGCACCGCCCTCACGGTGTTTTGCGATCAGAAGAAGGCAACTGATGTTCGCAACCAGAGCAACAGAGGCGACGGCCATCATCATTAACGACTGGGGATCACTGCCGAACAGAAAACGCCTGCCAACTTCAACCAGTACACCGGCGGCAAGGATAAGCTGGAGAAGGCCGGCAACATGCGCCGCTCTGACCTGCATTTTGATGCCATGCCCAACAGCGTAAAGCGCGAGACCGTAGACGGCAGCATCGGCAAGCATGTCTAGCGAGTCTGCAATCAGGCCAGTAGACTGGGCGATCAGGCCCATAGTCATCTCGACCAGAAACATCAGACCGTTGATCGCCAGTAGAATCCATAAAGTGCCGGATTCCTCGGTTTCGTTGGCATAAGACGATTCAGCCGCTCTGACGGAGTCAGCGCTGGCCTCCTCTGTCTTATCCAAGGAAGCGCCCAGACCCAGGGTTTCCAGTTTGCTGGTAATAGGGTCGGGGTCGCCTTGATGGATAACTTCCAGCTCCCGATTCGACAGATCGAATGACAGTGACTGAATGTTGTCAAAGCCATCGAGAGCCATTCGAATCATTCGCTCTTCCGACGGACAATCCATTTTTGGCACTTTATAGGTGCTGAGCTGGGCCCCAGGTGGGGTGATGACGGGGTTCTGAGTGTCATTATCCGTAGCAGTTTCATCATTGCCACACTGTCCGTCACAGACGTTGCTCATTTTTGCGGCTCCGGTTCTCGAAAGATGAAGCAATTTAAACCCTGTAGTTACTACAGGGTCAATGATTAACCAGTGGCTTAATACGAGACTCTTGATTTGGCCGATATTAAAAGGGCCACTAAAGTAGAGGGAAGTGATTTTGTAGCCCAGAAGGCTTCTTATTCGCTGCGGCGGGATCGTAAGCTTGACGCATAGTCTGGCGGCGCGGACGAAAGATAGACGTCAACCTACATTAAGCGGGCATATGACTTCTTTGGCGGGAAGGCTGCGGCACAAGTCACGGGTAAGGATGTCCGGGGCATTCTCAGATGCCTTGTTGGCAGGCGATGGTTACAAGAGCACCTTCAAGGCCGACTACAGGTGGTCTGTAAATAAAATGCTGGAAGAGACGGTTTGCGTAAAAAAGTGATATTGGTATAAAAATTATCAGTACTCCCTGAGTATGGAAGAAAGCAGCAATGCGAAAGGCGGGTTACGTACATCTAATCGACCAGTGTTCTATCTCGGCGGTCAAGCCAGGAATTTCGGTAGAAGTTGCTACTGTTACCCGCAAGGAGGTCCTCGGTAACACCTTACTGGTACCGCCCACGATGGTTCCCGCGCCGGAGGACTTGCTTGGCCATGTGGCGTTTGCCTTAAAGCATGAGGGGATGAACCTTCAGGTTTTGGCTCAGGTTCTGCCTCTCATCCCTGAGATCGATATTCGTTGCGCTATTGACTCGTCCCCGAATAGCCAGTATCTGCGTAAAGCCTGCTTTCTGTGGGAGCATTTTTCAGGTCGTTCGATTCAACGTGCAGTCCAGAACATACGGCAATCGTATGTTCCGCTGTTTGATTCCAGCCAGTACGTTACTGGACCTGGTATCAAAAACTCTCGTTGGCGGGTGACGTTCAATGGCCTGGGCTCGCTAGACTACTGTGTCACAGTTAGGCGTACGAAGCCGATCGAGTCGCTGCTAAACCAGGATGTGCTTCAACGGAACGAGCTGTTTTTCAAGTCTCTCCCTCAGACTGTCGCGGACAGAACGCTGGCCTGGGCCTATTGGACTGAAACCTGGGACTCTTGGGCCATTGAAAACGAATCACCGTCCGAAGGGAGGGCCGTTCGTTTCGTTAATCTCCTAAAAAAAGCACGCTATCGCGACAGACTGGACGAAAGTTATCTAGTAGCCATTCAGAATGACCTGGTCAGCAATGCCTTGGTTCGTGCAACGGCCTTTCGAACTGAACAGAACTATCTCAGTAATGGGTTGCCAGGAAGCTTGGGTGTAACGTATGTGCCGCCAGATCCCACACTCGCCCGACAACTGATGGATGAGCTGATGGCGATGGCCAACGCATCTCCATCCAATGTTGACCCTCTCGTGTTGGCGAGCATTGTCTCGCTCGGATTCGTGTTTATACACCCTTTCATGGACGGCAATGGACGCCTATCGCGTTTCTTATTTCACCAAGTGCTGCGCTCGCATGGAGCGCTCGATGACAGCGTGCTAATACCCGTATCGATCGTGCTGCGGCGGGGCGAGAGCGAATACTTGGAGGCTCTGAGAGCATTTTCAGAACCCGTCACGCGCTACTGGAGGATACGGTCTAGAGATGAAAAGGGGTTAGCGCTCACTTTCGAGGGACACCCCGCACTTTATCGTTACTGGGACGCAACCAAAGGCGTCGAATTGATGTTAAATGCTACGAAGCTTGTGATTGACCAGGATCTAAAGCGAGAGGTTGTCTTCTTAAAGCGCTACGACGAGATCTACCGGCGGATTGACCAAGAGTTCGATGTGGTCAACATGGATTTAACTCGACTGGTACGGTTCTGTTTAGAGCAGAACGGCCAAATATCAGGTGACCGACGAAGACAGTTCGAACACAAAGTTCCTCAAGAAGTTTTTGACGCATTGGAGCAAGCGTACCATGCAGTGATGAGCAATCGAGCGGAAGGGTGATAGGTAGCTACCAACCGTAGGCGCCCGATAGCGCTATCGGTCCACTTGTTTGCTGACGGCTGATCTGCAATCCTCTGAAAGTGTAGTTGCCCCCGCTAAACCGGACACCACCTCATTCGTTTGATGCCAGTTCCGC
>NZ_JAVVLT010000044.1:0-7886 GCF_036224885.1 Marinobacter sp. OP 3.4 | reverse complement strand
CCCCGCGACCGGACTGCGGAGTTGCCCGCTCCCCCTCTCCCCAACCCCTCTCCCTCCAGGGGAGAGGGGCACAACTAGCCCACCAGTGGCTTCAGATACCGCCCGGTATGGGAGCGCTTGTTGTGGGCCACTTCCTCCGGCGTGCCTTCAGCAATAATCTCACCACCCCCTGAGCCGCCCTCCGGACCCAGGTCGATGATCCAGTCGGCGGTCTTGATGACATCCAGGTTGTGCTCGATCACCACCACCGTGTTGCCGTGATCCCGTAGCCGCTGGAGAACCGTCAGCAACTGCTGGATATCGTAGAAGTGCAGGCCGGTGGTGGGCTCGTCGAGGATGTACAGGGTCTTGCCGGTATCCCGCTTGGACAGTTCCCGCGACAGTTTGACCCGCTGGGCCTCGCCGCCGGACAGGGTAATGGCGCTCTGGCCCAGGCGAATGTAGGACAGGCCCACATCCACCAGGGTCTGCAGCTTGCGGGCCAGGAAGGGCACCGGGTCGAAGAACTCCCGGGCCTCCTCCACGGTCATGTCCAGCACCTCGTGGATGTTCTTGCCCTTGTACCGTACTTCCAGGGTCTCCCGGTTGTAGCGCCTGCCCTTGCACACGTCGCAGGGTACGTAGATATCCGGCAGGAAGTGCATTTCCACCTTGATCATGCCGTCGCCCTGGCAGGCCTCGCAGCGGCCCCCTTTCACGTTGAAGCTGAAGCGGCCGGGCTTGTAGCCCCGGCTGCGGGCTTCCTGGGTGCCGGCAAACAGTTCCCGCACCGGGGTGAAGATACCGGTGTAGGTGGCCGGGTTGGAGCGGGGCGTGCGGCCGATGGGGCTCTGGTCGATGTCGATGACCTTGTCCAGGTTATCCAGACCCTGGAGGGACTGGTAGGGTCCGTGGGTCAGGCTGGTGGCCTTGTTCAGCCTGGTGGCCGCCACCGGGTACAGGGTGCTGTTGATCAGGGTGGACTTGCCGGAGCCGGACACACCGGTGATGCAGGTCATCACGCCCAGGGGCAGTTCCAGGGTCACATCCTTGAGATTGTTGCCGCTGGCACCGGTCAGGGTCAGGGTCTTGCCATTGCCCCGGTTACGGGTGGCCGGCACGGCGATCTCCCGGGTGCCCTTGAGGTACTGCCCGGTGAGGGAGTTGTCGTTGGCGATGATATCGTCCGGCGTGCCCTGGGCCACCACATGGCCGCCGTGGACGCCGGCGCCGGGGCCCACGTCCAGCACATGGTCGGCGGCACGAATGGCGTCTTCATCGTGTTCCACCACGATCACCGTGTTGCCCAGGTCCCGCAGGTGGGTGAGGGTGGCCAGCAGCCGGTCATTGTCCCGTTGGTGCAGGCCGATGGAGGGCTCATCGAGGATATACATGACGCCTACGAGGCCAGCGCCGATCTGGCTGGCCAGGCGGATGCGCTGGGCTTCGCCGCCGGACAGGGTGTCGGCGCTCCGCTCCAGGGTCAGGTATTCCAGCCCCACATTGACCAGGAACTGCAGCCGTTGGCGTACTTCCTTGAGGATCTTCTCGGCAATCTCGCCCTTGGTACCGGGCAGCGTCAGGTCATGGAAATAGCTGTGGGCATCCCCCACCGGCAGGTGGGTGATGTCCGGCAGGTTGTGTTCGTCGATGAAGACATGGCGGGCGCCACGGCGCAGCCTTGAGCCGCCGCAGTCCTTGCAGGGCTGGGTGCTCAGGTGCCGGGCCAGTTCTTCGCGCATGCTCTGGGATTCGGTTTCCCGGTAGCGGCGTTCCAGGTTGGGCAGCACCCCTTCGAACGGGTGCTCCTTCTCCATGATATGGCCCCGGGAGTTCACGTAGCGGAAAGGGATCTCCTCCTTGCCGGAACCGTGCAGGACCACGGTCTGGAAGTCTTCCGGAAGATCCTCAAACGGCGTGTCCATATCGATGCCATAGTGCTCTGCCACGCTGGTGAGCATCTGGAAATAGTAGACCGCCCGACGGTCCCAGCCGCGAATTGCCCCTGCTGCCAGGGTGGCGCCGGGGTTGTACACGACTTTCTCGGGATCGAAGAACTGGCGCACGCCAAGGCCGTCGCAGGTGGGGCAGGCGCCGGCGGGATTATTGAAGGAGAAGATCTTCGGTTCCAGCTCGCTCAGGGAATAGCCGCACTGGGTACAGGCATAGCGGGCGGAGAAAGTTTCATCTTCCTGCTTGCCGTCCATATCCGCCACCAGGGCAATGCCGTCGGCCAGCTCCAGGGCGGTTTCGAAGCTCTCAGCCAGGCGCTGCTCAAGCCCTTCCTTCACTTTGAAACGGTCCACCACCACATCAATCGAGTGCTTCTTTTTCTTGTCCAGGGGCGGCACGTCGTCGATGTCGTAGACGTAGCCATCCACCCGCATGCGAATGAAGCCCTGGCTGCGCATGGTGTCGATGACCTGCAGGTGTTCGCCCTTGCGGTCGCGGATCACCGGCGCCACGATCATCAGCTTGCTGCCCTCGGGCATGGCCAGCACCTGGTCCACCATCTGGCTGACGGTTTGGGCTTCCAGCGGCTGGCCGTGGTCCGGGCAGCGGGGTTCGCCGGCGCGGGCGAACAGCAGGCGCAGGTAGTCGTAGATCTCGGTGATGGTGCCCACGGTGGAGCGGGGGTTATGGGAGGTGGACTTCTGTTCGATGGAGATGGCCGGAGACAACCCCTCGATGTGGTCCACGTCCGGCTTCTCCATCATCGACAGGAATTGCCGGGCATAGGTGGAGAGGGATTCCACATACCGACGCTGGCCTTCCGCGTAAAGGGTGTCGAATGCCAGGGAGGACTTGCCGGACCCGGACAGCCCGGTGATCACGATCAGCTTGTCCCGGGGCAGCTCAACATCGATGTTCTTCAGGTTATGCGTGCGTGCGCCTTTGACCTGGATGGACTCCATAATGCTCCTCTGGCGATTAAAATCTCAGCAAGGGAATACGCCAGTATACCGGCTTCAGGTCTCTGGCCAAGCGTCCAGGGTGATCCGGTGCTGGTTACCAGGTCAGTGTTTCCCCTGACGGGGCCGGTGTGCGGTCTGGTTCCACCAGGATGTCCGGGGGCAGTTCGTCCAGGGTGGTCGGGGTTTCGCCGGGATCATCCGACAGGTCGACGATGATTTCCACACGACGGTTGAGGGCACGGTTCTCCGGCGACGAATTGGGCCGACGGGGCTCGGTGGAGGCCAGCCCCATGACCCGGAATCGTGCCTCGTCCAGCGGCCCGGCCTCAATCAGCGCATTGGCCACCGCCGCCGCCCGGTCGGCGGACAGGTTCCAGTTGGATTCATAGCGACCACCACTGCTGATGGGTACGTCATCCGTGTGGCCCTCCACGGTCAGATCCCCCGGTATGTCCACCAGTACCTTGCCCATGCGGTACAGCAGGTCGACCATGGAGTAAGTCAGCTCGGCGGAGCCGGAGGCGAAAGACCCCCGTTCTTCAATCCGTATGATGATCTGGCGTTTGCCCGGATCCACCTGCACGTCGAGCTGGCCCGCGGTGATTTCCTGTTCCAGCACCTCTGCCAGGTCGTTGGCAAAGGTCATGGCGGAGGCGGTGGCCTGACCCTTGGCCTGTTCCCCGGGTTGGGTGCCGGGTTCACGGTCCAGGAACGGGTCCGTTTCGGTGGTGCTCTGCCGGACCTCATCCAGGTCCGTGGGTTCGGGCTTGCCGGGGGTGAAGTGCTGGAACACGGGACTGGTGCCCTGGGGGATATCCACTGCCGCCACTTCCCGCTGAACGCCAAATGCTTTCGACATTTCCTGGGCAATCTGCTTGAACTTCATGGCATCGATCTCCGAGAAGGAGAGCAGCAGCACAAAGAAGCACATCAGCAGTGACATCAGAT
This sequence comes from Marinobacter sp. OP 3.4, assembly GCF_036224885.1. Lineage (NCBI taxonomy): Bacteria > Pseudomonadati > Pseudomonadota > Gammaproteobacteria > Pseudomonadales > Marinobacteraceae > Marinobacter > Marinobacter sp. OP 3.4. The sequence continues at coordinate 4,044 of NZ_JAVVLT010000044.1, read as the reverse complement.
CGGCAAAGGTCACCACCCAGGCCGGGATACCCGGTTTTTCCTCTTCCGGCAAATCGTCCATGGGGGTCAGGCTCCGGATTCGGCCGTGTCACGCTTTGCCGGTGGCAGGTAGCTGGACAGCAGCTGTTCGATCACCCTCGGGTTCTGGCCGTTCTGGATCGCCACCAGGGCATCCGAGATCAGGGACTGCATCCGGGCTTCCTCTGTCAGGCGGAGCTCCAGCTTGTCGGCGATGGGGTTGGCGATCATGGTGGCGATCATGGCACCGTACAGCGTGGTCAGCAGGGCCACCGCCATGGCCGGACCAATGCTCTTGGGGTCCTCCATGTTCGACAGCATCTGCACCAGGCCGACAATGGTGCCGATCATGCCCATGGCCGGCGCCACGTCTGCCAGGGCCCGGAACACCTTGGCACCGAAGCGGTTGCGGTCCATGGTAAGTACGCGTTCCTTGTTGAGCAGTTCCCTGATGGTGTCGGCGCCCTGGCCGTCCACCAGGTACTGGATGCCCTGCTGCAGGTACTCCGAGCTGGCTTCCCGGCCTTCCAGGTTCAGAACCCCCTGCTTGCGGGCCACATTGGCGATGTCCACCAGTTCCTCGATCAGGTCCTGGGTGTCCGGCAGTTTGAACTTGAACGCCCGGCCCGCCGCCTTGAGGGCGCCGAAGTACTGTCTGAAGCTGAACTTGGCCAGCACCACCGAGAGGCTTCCAAGTACCACGATCAGCACCGAGGGGGCGTTCATGAACACGCCCGGAGAGGCGCCGAGAATGATCGCCATGCCAATGATGACGGCGCCTCCGACGAGGCCTATCAAGGTTGCTAGATCCACGATTTACTACCCGACGATAAATGTGAGCGAATTGTAATCAGGGGTGCCCGCCTTGAACAGATAAAAGGTTCGACGACGTGACAAGCTTGGAAAGATGGTCCCGGTGCCGCAACGTTGACCCAGGCCATGATCGGATGCGCAAATTTGTCGGGTTCATCTGGTAGACTGGCGGCTTTCATTCTCACGCTGCGACATTTTGATGAACGATTCTGAACGCCGGGCGGTGGCCGCACTGGCATCCGTCTATTCCATGCGCATGCTGGGCCTGTTCATGGTGCTGCCGGTATTCGCCCTGCTGGGGCCGGAACTGGTGGGCGCCACCCCCGCACTGGTGGGTATGGCCATCGGTGTCTACGGGCTCAGCCAGGCGTGCCTGCAGGTTCCTTTCGGGGCGATGTCGGACCGGCTGGGCCGCAAGCGCCTCATTTATCTTGGTCTCGTTATCTTTGCGATTGGCAGCCTGGTGGCAGGTTCGTCCGATCATATCGTCGGGGTTATCCTCGGCCGCGCCCTGCAGGGGGCGGGGGCCATCGCCAGTGTGTTGATGGCGCTGGTCAGCGACCTTACCCGGGCGGAACAGCGTACCAAGGCGATGGCGAGCATCGGTGTGACCATCGGGCTGTCTTTCTCGCTGTCACTCATCCTGGGGCCGCTGCTGAGCGAATTCGCGGGCCTGTCGGGGCTCTTCTACCTCACGGCGGTGCTGGCCCTGGTGGCCATGGTGATTGTCTGGAAGCTGGTGCCGGATCCCCCGGCCATGGTGACCGAAGGTGAGCACCTGCCGACCCGGGAAATGCTGGGGCAGGTATTGCGGGACCCGCGGTTGCTGCGGCTGGACTTCGGCATCTTTGCCCTGCACCTGGCCCTGACAGCCTTGTTCATCCAGGTACCGGTGATGCTGTCCGACAGGCTCGGGCTGGCGGTGGACGACATGTGGTGGTTCTACCTGACGGTAATGGTAACCTCCTTCTTCGCCATGGTGCCGTTCATTATCCTGGGTGAAAAGAAGCGCCGGATGAAAGCCGTTCTCTGTGGTGCGGTGGCGCTGCTGGTGCTGGCCAGCATGGCCCTCTGGCAATGGGCCGTCACCCTGACGGCGGCCTGGTTCGGGCTGTTCTTCTTCTTTATGGCGTTCAACCTGCTGGAGGCCAGCCTGCCATCGCTGATCAGCAAGGAATCGCCGGCAGGCGCCAAGGGTACCGCCATGGGTGTCTATTCCACGTCGCAGTTCTTTGGCGCCTTCCTCGGGGGTGCCGCAGGTGGCGCCATGGCAGGCTGGGCCGGTGTGGATGGTGTCTTCGGGCTGATGGTGCTGGTCCTGCTGGCATGGCTGGTGGTGGCTGGTACCATGTCGCCCCCACGTTACCGGGATCGGGACGAATTCGTGGTAGAGTTGCAGGAATACGATACTGGCGATGGAGCGTCAGAGATGAACAACGACAGAGCAGGGGTGAATCATGGCACGAGGTGTTAACAAGGTCATTTTTATTCCTGTGACGAAAACTATACTTGGCGGTCTCCAACTCCAAGTGCAACACCCGGGTTAATGAACGCCTGACGGCGCATCCTGGGTTTGCTTGATCAGATCCATAAAGACCTCCAGCGGCGGCTTGAAGCCCAGTCGCTTTCGAGGCCGGGTATTGAGCTGGAAGGCGATGGCATCCAGCTCGTCCTGACTGAACACCGACAGGTCCGTGCCCTTGGGCATGTACTGCCGCAAGAGGCCATTGGTGTTCTCATTGATGGCCCGCTGCCAGGGACTGTGTGGATCGGCGAAGTAGATCGCCGTCCCGGTCTTCTGGGTGATCTCGGCGTGGCGCACCAGCTCGCGGCCCTGGTCGTAGGTGAACGTCTGGCGCATTTCCAATGGCACCCGGTTGAGGGCCGCGCTGAAGCCCTGAACGGCGGCGGTTGCGGTAGCGCCGTCCATCTTGGCCAGGAATACCAGGCCACTCACTCGCTCAACCAGAGTGCCTACAGCGGAGCGGTTGAACGCACCTTTGATCAGGTCGCCTTCCCAGTGCCCCGGCAAGAGCCGTTCATCGACTTCCGGCGGGCGAAGGTGAATGCTGACCAGATCCGGGATCTGCTGACGGCGGTCCACACCGCCCGCGCGGGGCCGGCGCTTGGTCTTGCCCTGGCGCAGGCATGCAATCAGCTCCTTGCGCAGCTCACCGTGAGGCTGGGCGTAGATGGCTTTGTACACCGTCTCATGAGAGACCTGATAGTCGGGCTGGTTTGGAAACATGGCCTTCAGTGTGCCGCTGATTTGTTGGGGAGACCACCAGTTTCGTAGCATGTCGAGGACGATCGCATAGAGATTCGTTCCTTCGACTAACTTGCACTTGGGCCGACAACGAACACGCGCTGAACATGCTGTTACCCTTGCTGCCTCGGCATCATAGGGCTGGTCGTTAACCGCGTGTCGTCGTAACTCCCGGCTCAAAGTACTGGGAGAGCGCTTCAACTCACGGGCGACGGCACGGAGGCTGGCTCCCTGGCGCATCATCAACATGAGTGTGACGCGGTCTGTGGTGCTGAGGTGGTGATAGTGATTTTTCATGGCAACACGATACTCGATCAGGGAGTGTTGCACTTAGTTATTGAGCGCGCGCTTCCTTAGTATTGGTTGGTAATGTTGAATATGATTTTTAAACTGTACGATTCTACAGGTTCTGGGTTATGGAGCTGATAGGGTCAGGCGAGGTCATCAACTGGTACGAATGAGGGTGGTAGCCCAGTGCTTCTCAGGACCACAAGGGACGCCTCAGTGAGGGGTGTGAAGATTGAAGGCTTCCCGTTAATCCTAAACGATAATTATGAGGTTGACTGGCTCACCTTGGAACACTTCCTTGATCTCCATCGATCAGTTGAGGTCAGCAGCTTAAAGCTCTATGCAAACCACCTGGTTGACTTCTTATCCCAGCTCGAAATAGATGACCTCCGACTTGATGATATAAACGATGATTGGCTGATCGCTTACAAAAGCTCGCTGCTCAAGCGAAAGAATTCTTCCGGTATCAGAAATTCAGGAAATTATGCATCTCAAGTCTTGCGAACGGTAGTTCATTACTTGTATTGGTTAGAACAAAACAAATTTGTACGGTACGTCATAGGGCAAACCAAACAATACAGAGTAAGAATTAAGGTAGATGAGAGGCGGAGTCTGTCAACGTAGTTGTCGCGTTTAAGCATTCAGCTCTTTAACAGTTC
>NZ_JAVVLT010000043.1:0-7894 GCF_036224885.1 Marinobacter sp. OP 3.4 | reverse complement strand
AAGGTGGGTCAATTTTATTGGCCAAAGGTGGGTCAAAATAAATGGCCATTGACAGGGGCGTTCTATCTGCTGTCCGGGGGCTCCTTCTACGGCATGTTCGCGGCATCGGCGGCCTGTGGCCTCCAGAATGCCATGGCCACCCAGTACAGCGGCGCCGTGGTGCGCACCACCCACCTGACCGGGATCTTCACGGACCTGGGCATCATGCTGGGGGCTTTCCTGAGAGGGGAGGGTTTTGATCGGCGCAAGGCATTGCTGTTCCTGATCATCATTTCCGGATTTATAGCAGGGGGTACTCTGGGAGCCGTGCTGTTTGAGGCCCTGAGGTTTAAATCCCTGCTGGTACCCGGCACGGTCTGCCTGGTGCTGGCAGGCTGCTATCGGCTCTACTCGGCCAGGTATCGACAGGTGTCTGACCAGTAGCTCGGTGGCCATACCGTCACCTGGTCCGCCATCGCACGGGAACTTGCCAGATTGTGGGTGCTCATACAGCGGAAGGAGGATTTCCCCATGAACAACAATGTCATCACCGTATCGGTCCTGTTGCTGGCACTGACGAGCCCGGCAGCGTTGGCGGCAGAAAAGTCGGACTACGCCGGGCAGGAACAACGGGCGATCAAGGCACTGTCGGAAACGGAGGTCGCTGACCTGCTGGACGGCAAGGGCATGGGTTACGCCAAGGCGGCGGAACTCAACGGCTACCCCGGGCCGGCCCATGTCCTGGAACTGGGCGACAAACTGGACCTGACGCCGTCACAGCGGGAGCGCACCCAGGCCATTTTTGACCGTATGCAGGCATCGGCCCAGGCACTGGGTGCGGAGCTGGTGGCGGCGGAACGCGCCCTGGATCGTGCGTTCAGGGACCGTAGCGTTGACGAATCGACGCTGTCGGAACGGGTGGCGGACATCGCCCGCATTGAATCCCGACTGCGGGCGGTTCACCTGAAGGCCCACCTTGAGCTGACCGGCCTGCTGGATGAACACCAGGTTGCCCGGTACAGCGTGCTGCGGGGCTATGTCGGTGGCAACCCGCACCGGGGCGGGCATGGCCACCATCAGTCGGGACACTAATGGCAATGGGCCTGTGCTGCCGCGTCGGTGTCCCTCGGGTCGCCCATGCCGCCCTTCAGGCCGTAGTGGATCAGCAGCAGGTTGGCCGGCCAGGCGGCCAGCAGGCCCAGTGACAGGGAAATGTAGAGGGATGACCAGAACAGGGCATCGCCCATGGTTGACTGACCGCCCAGGTACAGGTCGGTGGTGATCGCCACGCCTTCCATGACCACGATGCTGATGGACTCCGCGACGAAGGCCCCCTTGAAGGCCTCTCTGAAGGCCATACCGTTCTGCATCATGGGGCCGATGTTCATGGCAAAGCCAAAGAAGTAGGCCAGGGAGAAGGTGATGATGGCCGCCCAGAAGTTGCCCATGGCAAACAGGCCCACGGAAATGATCACCCCAAGGATTTCCCCGATACCGCAGCCGGAATAGCAGTGGGCTACCGAGCGGAAGCCCTTGCGGGGCAGGTCATCAGTGGTTATCTGCCGTCGTCCGGAATAGCGGTAGATCAGCACGCCGAGCGGGCCGGAATACAGCACCGTCAGTATCCACACCCACTGCATGATGGAGGCAATGTGACTATTGCTGGTGCGCAGGTCGTAGACCATCCAGACCACACAGGCAGCGACAATGGCGAGCCAGATGCCGAGGCCGGTCCAGGTGTCGATCAGGGTCTGGATCTGGTCAAGAGTCATATCCATCGGTCCTTATGCCTGGCCTGCTGACTCGTTTACCGAATCCGCAAGCTGCTGCGATACGATGACTGTCCTATACACGGTTAGTGCAGGAAGCGGGGATTTCAATCATTGTGAACCCATCGCAATGTGGCGGCGGCCACCGGGTATCGGAAAATGATGATCAAATGGGTTCAGTAGGTAACAGGGGGACACATTGATGGACGACAGCGAGCGCCAGCGCCTGATCGAGGAGGCCATCCCCGACGTCCGTGACGGGCTCACCCGCACCGAGCGGCTGATCCTGCATGTGCTGAATGAGACCCAGCAGGAGCTGGGCGGACGCAATGTGCCTACCGTCATGCTCTATGGTCGGGTGGTGGAGTACATCAATATCACCGAGCAGGAGTTGCACCTGTACCTGGATCGCCTGGGTGTGAAGGGGGACGGGACCTGACGACTGCCTGATCAGTGGGTGTCCGGCGCCAGGCGGTAGCGGCGTTCCGGCCGGCCGACGGTGCCGTAGGTGACTTCCGCCGTCAGCTCATCGGTACTCACCAGGTATTCCAGGTAGCGGCGGGCGGTGGTGCGTGAGGCGCCGATCTCCTGGCCCACGGCCTCGGCACTCCAGTCCCCGTTGGTGCGGACCACCTCGCGGATCTTGTCCAGGGTGAGGGCATCGATGCCCTTGGGCAGGCGGGGTGCGTTGGATTCACTGGCGGCTTCCGGCGGTGTGTGGGGCAGCAGCGCGTCCACTTCCTTCTGGGCGACATCACCCAGGCTGTCCAGGGTGTCCCGGTGTTCGCGATAGCGTTGGATCGCCGCCTGCAGGCGCTCGAACACCAGCGGCTTGAGGATATAGTCGAACACGCCGCCCCGCAGGGCGCTGCGCAGGGTATCCACTTCCCTGGCGGCGGTGATCAGGATGACATCACTGGGGCTGTCGCTGGCCCGGAGTTCCCGCAGCAGTTCCAGGCCTGTGCCATCCGGGAAATACACATCCAGCAACACCAGGTCCGGGCGCAGCACGTCGATCTGGTCCCGGGCGTCGGCCAGGGTGTGGGCCAGTCCGCACAGTTCCACGCCGTCCATGCGTTCCACAAAACGCCGCTGGATCTCGGCAATCTGGGTATCGTCCTCAACAATCAACAGGCGAATGGTGTTCAAACGGCGTTAACCTCGCTGCATCCGGCGATTGGGGTCGGATTCGGGCACCTTTGACAGGTACAGTGTAAACCGGCTGCCGGACGGCTGCAGCGACTCCACCGTCACCGAGCCGCCCCACCGGTCCACGAACTGGCGCACCAGGTACAGGCCGATGCCACGGTCGCCGTCACCCTTGCCACTGACGCCGCGCTCGAAGATCCGGTCCTGCTGGTCGGCGGGCACGCCCGGCCCCTGGTCTTCCACTTCAAAGATCAGGTCATGGCCCAGGTCGGTCATGCTCAGGTGCACAATGCCGCCTTCGCCCCGGTGCTGGCGGGTGGCTTCCAGGGCGTTGTCGATCAGGTTACCCAGGGCACTGACCAGCTGGTCCCGGGGCAGGCTGTCGGGCACGTCCGCCATCTGGCTGTCCGGGTCGATCACCAGTCGCAGGCCCATCTCCCGGGCGCGGTTGTACTTGCCCAGCAGGCAGCCGGCCAGCACCGGGTCCGGTACCGCTTCCAGCAGCAGGTGGATCAGGGCCTGGTGATCACTCACTTCGCTGCCGATCAGTGCCAGGGCCTCGTCGTTGGCGCCGATCTGGATCAGCCCGGCGATGGTGTGCAGCTTGTTGGAGTACTCATGGGTCTGGCTGCGCAGGGTGTCGGCATACTGCTGTATGCGGGTGAGCTGGCGGCTGACCTGGTCCAGCTCGTCCCGCAGCCGGAAACTGGCCACCACACCGATAATCTCGTCGCCCTGGCGCACCGGTAGCCGGTTGACGATCATCTGCCGGCCCTTGAGCCAGACTTCCTGGTCGAAGGCGGATTCGCCGGTCTGAAGTGCGGTCATCAGGTTGTTGTCCGGCAGGATGTCGCCGATGGGCTGGCCCGCCAGGCGGATGTCCGGGTCCAGCCCCAGGGTCTTGATGGCGGTGCGGTTGAAGGTGGTGATGATGCCATCCCGGTTGATGGCGATAATGCCTTCCCGCACCGACTGCAGGGTGGCGTCCCGCTCCTGGAACAGGCCGGCGATTTCCTCCGGCTCCAGCCCGAAGATGGCCCGCTTGAAGCGCCCGGCGATGACGATGGCGGCCAGTACGCTGCCCACCAGCATCAGCCCCATCACGGTATAGAGCACCAGGTTGTAGCGACGGATCACCGAGAACACCTGCTCCAGGGAATAACCCACCGATACTATGCCGATAATCTCGCCGCTGGCCGGGTCCACAATCGGTGATTTGCCCCGCATGGACTCCCCCAGGCTACCCCTGGCGCGTCCTACGTAGGCCTGCCCCTGTTCCAGTGCCAGGGTACCTTCGTCGTCATCGTCATCCGCCATGGAGTGACCGATGCGGGCCGGGTCCGGGTGGGACAGGCGAATGGCCTTGTGGTCGCCGATCACAATGAACAGCGCCTGGTTGGTTTCCGCCAGGCGACTGCTCAGGGTCATCAGTGCACGGGAATCCCGCTCCTGCACCCCTTCGATCACCGCCGGCATGGCCGCCACGGTCTTGGACACCATCAACGCCCGCTGGCCGATCTCGTCGTACAGGGACTCACTCAGGTAGTAGCCGGCAAAACCGCCGATCAGGCCGGTCTGCAGGGCACTGACCAGTCCCAGCACCAGGATCATCCGGGTTTTCAGTTTGAGCTTGCGGTAGGCGAACGGCATTCACGGACAACGTTTGTTATTCGGTATTGGGACAGAGGGTACGTCAGGAACGCGGGTTTTGCCCGTGAACAATATGCACAAAACACCCGATAAATTCTTTAAAGGCATTACGACCACAAACTTCATCGTTCCGTCACCGGTTCGTAACCTGCGTCTTGAGCCTTCCCCCGGTCGTCACGCCTGACGCCAGAGGCACGATTCACATCGGGTCATGCCCCGGGAAGGCACAACAACAAGATTGAGGTGACAACGATGCTTATCAAACGATGCCTGTCATTCGTGGCCGTGGCCACGTTCAGCCTGTCTGCCCTTGCCTGGGAACCTTCCGGAAAAGTCGAATGCATTGCCCCCGCCGATCCGGGTGGCGGCTGGGATTTCACCTGTCGCAGCGTCGGCAAGGTGATGGAAGATCTCGATCTGGTGCCCCGCAGTGTGCAGACCATCAACATGGCCGGTGCCGGCGGCGGTGTGGCTTTCGCCCATACCGTCAGCAAGCGCAACGCAGAGGAACAGGTGCTGGTAGCGGCCTCCACCGCCACCACCACCCGCCTGGCCCAGGGGCAGTTCCCGGGCGTGGACGCCGACATGGTGAACTGGATCGGCGCCCTGGGTGCCGACTACGGCATCATTGCCGTGGCCAAGGACTCGCCCTACCAGGACCTGCCATCCCTGATGGAAGCCCTCAAGGAAGACCCCCGCAGCGTGAAGTTTGCCGGCGGCAGCGCCAAGGGTGGCTGGGACCACCTCAAGGTGCTGATTGCCGCGAAAGAATCGGGAGTGGAGTCTCTGCCGCGCATTCCCTACCTGTCCTACAACAATGGTGGCGAGGCCATGACCCAGGTGGTGGGTGGCCACGTGGACGCCTTCACCGGCGACATCACCGAGGCCCAGGGCTTCATGGACTCCGGTGACCTGCGGGTGCTGGCGGTGCTGGCCGAGGAACGCCTGCCCGGTGACTATGCCGACATCCCCACCGCCCGCGAGCAGGGCATTGATGCCCTGGGTGCCAACTGGCGTGGTTTCTACATGCCGGCGGACATCTCCGACGAGGCACAGCAGTACTGGATCGACGCCATGGACACCATCTACCAGAGCGATGAGTGGAAGGCGGTCATGAAGCAAAACGGCTTGATGCCCTTCCATATGAGCGCCGGCGAGTTTGAGCGTTACGTGAAGATGCAGATCCAGGACATCGAGGCCCTGTCACGGGAAATAGGGCTGGTGCGGTGATGGCTGGCTTCAACGATCGAATCTTCGGCGTTGTCATGATCGTCCTGGCCGTGGCCTACGGCTGGGGCGCCCTGCAACTGCCGGAGCCGTTTGGCGGCTCCGAAGCCGTCGGACCCGAGACCTTCCCGCTGCTGCTGGCGGTGGTACTGGGACTGTCCAGCCTGTACATGGTGGTGCGACCGGACCCGGACAACGCCTGGCCCTGGAGCCGCACCGGGGTGGAACTGGTGATTGCGGTGGTGGTGCTGGTGCTCTACGCCGCGCTGCTGCAGCCGCTGGGCTTCATCATCAGCACGCTGCTGGCGGTGGGCACCCTGTGCTGGCGCATGGGCGCCCGGCCCCGCAACGCCTTTACCACCGGGGGCGTTGCCGGCGTGGTGGTGTTCCTGGTCTTTACCTTTGCCCTTGATCTGGCCCTGCCGTCCGGCCTGCTGGCGATCCTGGAGGTGAACTGATGGAAACCCTCGGATTCCTGATGGACGGCTTTGCCGTCGCGCTGGCACCGGAGAACCTGATGTTCGCCCTGCTGGGGGCGTTCCTGGGAACCCTGATCGGCGCACTGCCAGGCCTGGGCCCCACCAATGGCGTGGCCATCCTGATCCCGCTGGCCTTTACCCTGGGACTGGCGCCGGAAACCGCACTGATCATGCTGACGGCGGTCTACGCCGGGGCCATGTACGGCGGGCGTATCTCGTCGATCCTGCTGAATATTCCCGGTGATGAGCCAGCGATGATGACCTGTCTCGATGGCTACCCGATGGCCCAGAAGGGCAAGGCCGCCGAGGCGCTGGCCATCTCCGCCGTTGCCTCCTTCATGGGCAGCCTGATCGCCACCATCGGCCTGATTCTGCTGGCTCCGCTGCTAGCGAAGTTCGCCCTGACCTTCGGGCCGGCGGAGTATTTCGCGCTGTTCCTGCTGGCCTTTGCCACCCTGGGCGGCATCACCGGCAAGAATCCCATGAAGACCGTGGTGGCGGCCTGTATCGGCCTGATGATTGCCACCGTGGGCATGGACAACACCGGGGTGCAGCGGTTCACCTTCGGCACACTGGAGCTCTACGAGGGTGTGGACTTCATCATCGCCATCGTGGGCCTGTTCGCCATCTCCGAGCTGATGTTCTTTATCGAGGACAAGGCCGGCGGCGGCAAGGCGAAGATGGCAGTGAACAAGCTCAAGCTGTCCTGGAAGGACATCCGCGAGATCATGCCATCCAGCATCCGTGGCGGCATCCTGGGCTTCATTGCCGGCGTTCTGCCCGGAGCCGGCGCGTCCCTGGGCAGCTTTATCGGCTACACCCTGGAAAAGAAGGTCGTCGGCAAGAAGGGCTACTTCGGCGAGGGTGATCCCCGTGGCGTGGCCGGCCCCGAGGCGGGCAACAACGGCGCCTCCAGCGGTGCCCTGGTGCCCATGCTGACCCTGGGTGTGCCCGGCAGCGGCACCACGGCGGTGCTGCTGGCGCTGTTGATCTCCCTGAACATCACCCCGGGGCCGCTGATGTTCACCCAGAACGCGGACATTGTCTGGGGCGTGATCGCGGCGCTGCTGATCGGCAACTTCCTGCTGCTGGTGCTCAATATCCCGCTGGTGGGTATCTTCGTGCGGCTGCTGTCGGTGCCGCCCAAGTACCTGTTGCCGGTGGTCACCATGGTGGCCTTCGTGGGGATCTATTCCATCAGCAACACCACCTTCGACCTGTATTTCATGGTGGCCTTCGGCGTGGCGGGCTATGTCTTCCGCAAGCTCGAAATTCCGCTGGTGCCGATCATCCTCGGCCTGCTGCTGGGGCCGGAAATGGAGAAGAACCTGCGCCACGCGCTGGACCTGTCCGACGGCGACTGGACCACCCTGTGGGATAGCGGCCTGGCGATCGGGCTGTGGGTATTCGCGGGCCTGGGGCTGATCCTGCCCTACGTTGTCGGCCCGTTGCTGCGGCGGCGCATGAACTCCGCAATGAAGGAGGTACCGGTCTCGGACTGAGGCCACACACGCTTTTCAGCGACCAGCAACGTGAGTCATCGTTGCCTTTGGGGTATCAGGTTTCATCTGATACCCCTTTTTTTGGGTTCATCGCGCTTTACCGGGAAACGCTGCTTTTATCTTCAGGAAGAAGTAGTCG
>NZ_JAVVLT010000042.1:0-63950 GCF_036224885.1 Marinobacter sp. OP 3.4 | reverse complement strand
CCACCGCGCCTTGCTCTCAAGGCCCTCAGTGGCTCAGTAGGTTAACGAATTACCCGGACGGGACACTAGCCCCTTCAGATCACAAACAGGTCCATGAACGCTGGCACCGGGGTCTGCTCCAGGGATGGATGGTCGCCGCACAGGGACTCGATACGCCGGCAGGTCTGCCCCGGGAACCGGGTTGCCAGATTGCTGCGGAATTTCTCCTCCAGCAGGGGGATGCTTTCCTCCCGCCGACGGCGATGACCAATGGGATACTCGACGGCCACCCGTTCGGTGCTGCTACCATCCCTGAAGAACACCTGTATGGCATTGGCGATGGACCGTTTGTCCGGCTCCAGGTACTCGCGGCTGTATCGCTCATCCTCGGTTACCACCATGAGGTCCCGGATACGGTCAATCTCCGGATGGGCCTCATGGAATCCATCTTCGTAATGATCCGCCGTCAATTCGCCGAAAATCAGCGGCACCGCCGCCATGTACTGCAGGCAGTGGTCCCGGTCGGCGGCGTTGGCCAACCGGCCCTGCTTGGAAATAATGCGGATGGCGGATTCGTGGGTGGTCAGTTCGATCCGGTCAATATCGGCCAGCCGGTCCTTCACCTGTGGGTGGAGAATGACCGCCGCCTCGGCGGCGGTCTGGGCATGGAACTCGGCGGGGAAGGAAATCTTGAACAGGATGTTCTCCATCACATAGCTGCCAAAGGGCTGCGGCAGGGAGAACTGGCGCTGGTCCTCGGGTTTCAGGGCCTGATCCCGGTTGGTCTTGCTGAACAGCACGTCGTAGAAGCCCCATTGCGGTGCCGTCAGCACGCCAGGAATGCCCATCTCGCCCCGCATGGCGATATCCGCCAGCCGCACCGCCCGGGAGGTGGCATCGCCGGCCGCCCAGGACTTGCGGGAACCGGCATTGGGGGCATGGCGATAGGTGCGCAGTGACTGCCCGTCCACCCAGGCATGGGACAGGGCCGACAGCAACTGCTCGCGGCTGGCCCCCATCAGCCAGGCGGTCACCGCGGTGGAGGCCACCTTCACGAGAACCACATGATCCAGGCCCACCCGGTTGAAGGAGTTCTCCAGCGCCAGGATGCCCTGGATCTCATGGGCCTTGATCATGGCCTCCAGCACCGTTTTCATGGTCAGCGGCGACTGGCCGTTGGCCACCCGCCTGCGGGACAGGTGGTCGGCCACCGCCAGGATGCCCCCCAGGTTGTCGGATGGATGCCCCCACTCCGCCGCCAGCCAGGTGTCGTTGTAGTCGAGCCAGCGCACGATACAGCCGATATCCCAGGCCGCCTTGACCGGGTCCAGCTCGAAGGAGGTACCCGGCACCCGGGCGCCCTGGGGGACCACCGTACCCGGCACCAGCGGTCCCAGGTGCTTGGTGCATTCCGGATACCGGAGGGCCAGCAGCCCGCATCCGAGGGTATCCATCAGGCAGTGGCGGGCTGTGTTCCAGGCGTCGTCGCTGTCGATGGCGTAGTGCAGTACATAGTCGGCAATCTGTTTGAGCAGGTCGTCGTAATCAGGTCGTACATTCTGGTCAGCGTTTGCGCTCATGACTCCTCCCGGTGCAGGCTCAATGCATTCAATATGGGAAAGTCTAGCTCAGGCCGCAAGCACTGCCTTCGATGGTATATGGGTATAAATCGAACATTTCCTATACGGCCGCCCCGGCGAACGGAGCCTTAATTGGAGGCCAGCCGATAGCGTTCGTGCAGGATGCCAACCCGTTTCACATAGGCGCGGGTCTCGGCATACGGGGGGATACCGCCATGACGTCTGACCGCCCCCGGGCCAGCGTTATAGGCCGCCGTGGCCAGCCTGATGTCGCCATCATGCTGATCGATCATCCGGGCCAGGTAATGAACCCCGCCGCGAATGTTCTGCTCCGCATCCAGGGCGTCACTGACCCCCACGTCCCGGGCCGTGGCCGGCATCAGTTGCATCAGCCCCTGGGCGCCCTTGGAAGAGACCGCCTGGGGATTGAAGGCACTCTCGGCGTGGATAACCGCCTGTACCAGCGCCGGGTCCACCTCGAATTCCCGTGCGGTCTGTTCGATCGCCTCCTGGTAACGGCCCACAAATAGCGGCGTCTGGTGCCAGTTCACCCGGGAATCCGGTTTGCAGGCATAGCACTCGAACCGGATTACATCGTATTTACTGCCGTCGGGCCGTGCTTCGCTGAAGGTGACCACGCCGTTCTCATCGGTGAATTTGTACACCGTCTCATCACCGGTACTGGCCCGGGCCGACTGGCCCGACGGGGCATTGGTGAATTCCACCCGTCCATCGGAGTGAACGATACGACGCACGGAATCCGCCATCGCCGACGACCAGGGCAGGATCAGGGACAGACAGAAAATGGCACCGGTGGTCAGGGCTTTACCGGAAAAACGCATCCACACCTCATCAATAGTCAGCCACGCCACACACCGTTCGACATGGCCTGGAGATTAACGAAAGTATAGCGAAATCACCCGACTGAAACAGGAACCTGCCAACATTTCCGGAAGGCAGATGGCTGAATTGCCAATGCTTTTGTCCTTCCTCCTGCCCCATGCCCCGATCGCGGCTTTCCGCTGCATGGTCGACCAGGTCACATCAACCGAAAACAGCTCACAATTTCAGACTCTTAAGAGTATATAACGTGACCGGGCGGCTGCGTCGGGGCATGGTTTCCACACCAACGGAACTGGACCCGAGGCTTACCAAATGAATATGCCAATTTCCGTAACACCGGCTCCCAGGGGAACGGGCTACGGCGAGCAGCTATGGCTCCGCCTGAGCGAGGTTGCCTCCAACAATGCGTTGATTGTCTGCCGCCTGCAGGGGGAGATCGATCCCCAGCGGGTGGCCGAGGCTCTGCACCTGACCGCCAGCGCCCACCCCATGCTCCGGGCCAGGGTCAACCACCGGGGGCGAACACCGGAGTTTGTGTTCAGCCCCCTGCCCACCATGCCGTGGCGGGTGGTCACCCGGCTCTCGGAACAGCACTGGCAATCCCTGGTCCGGGAAGAGCTGGATGCCACGATCTCGCCGGATGACACCTCCCTCTGGCGGGCGACACTGGTCCACGGCTTTGACCGGTCGGAGCTGGTCATTACCTGCAATCATGCCATTACCGACGCCCTGTCACTGCAACTGATCGTGGATCAGGTGCTGAGGCTCTGTTCCGGTGAGGAGCCCCGTCCCGCCGTCCGCCCCCTGTGCCACAGCTACGAGCAATTCCTGGCCAGCTCCGGCCGGTTCAAGGTCGTGGCCAGGGGGCTGGCCTCAATGGCCCGTCAGGCACTGACCCCGGCGCCACCATCCTTCCGGACACCGGTGAACCCCGGCTATGTGTCCGGCGAGCCCCTGACCACCGGCTTCCGGCTGATGGAACTGGACCCGCACCGCAGCCGGGTCATCATCGAAACGGCCCGCCGGCAGAAACAGAGCCTGCACGGGGTCATCGCCGCCATCAGCCTGATGGCCTCCCGGCAGGCGCTCTCGGACCAGGACCAGGGGCCCCGCAGCATGTCCCTGAGCACCGCCGTCAACGTTCGCAGCAAGCTGACCGGCAGCTTCGACCAGGACATCGGCTACTTCGTCAGTGGCGTGGAGTCTCGCCTGTCCGTCAGCCCCGACACCAACCTATGGTCCCTGGCGGACAGGGCCAATCGGGATGTCCAGTCCCGTTACACCGCCGACCATATTGCCTTCGGGGTGTGGATGAAACAGTTGGCCCTGAGGCTAAGGCGCAAACCGGAGGCCCTGGTGGGAACCGCCGCGCGGATCGCCCGCACCAACCTGCATCTCACCAATCTCGGCCGGCTGATGATCCGACCGACTTACGGCAACATCAGGGTCCAATCCGCCTGCGTGATCCCCTCGGCCCACTTCCTGCCGATACCGGTGGTCTGCCTGGAAACCCATTTCTTCAACGACAAACTCCATTTCGGGTTTGTCTACCCGCAACCCATTACCGATCCGGCATTCGTGGACGCGCTCCATGCCGGGGTCGAACAACAGATCAGCCGGCTTGTCGCGCACTCTCCCGGCGTCGAACCCCGCGACAGCGCCATACGGATACCGACAACCAAAGGACCGCGTCATGCACAACCGGAACTCCACTCCTGACGGACTGGTCCGGGAGGATACCCACGATTTCGTTACCACCTACACGCCTTCCGGAGACAACAGCATCAACGCCCTGGGTCGGCTGCTCCGCGACAACCGGGACTACTTCCTGGACCATATCGCGGAGCGCGGCGTCCTCCTGTTCCGGGGGTTCCAGCCTCACAGCCACCAGCAGTTCCACGAGCTGGTCACCGGCAGCCTGGGCCTGGAAGTCTGGAACGGCTTCAACCTGAAAAAGACCCCCGGGATAGTGACCAGCTGGCTGAGGAAATACAGCGAAGGCCTGGTGGGCGGTGGTGATTACCGGCGCTACCTGGACAGGGACACGGTTCGCCTGGGCCCGGTGGAGTCCTCCATCCAGGGCCCTCACACCGAGGGAGGCGTACGGTCGGAACGCTCCCGCTATATCGCCCTGTGCTGTATTGAGCCCGCCCCCTACCTGGCGGAAACCGGCATGGCGGACCTCAACCAGGCCTACCTGGATCTGCCCACCGCCCTGCGGGCCCGGTTCCACACCGCCTGGAACCGCTTCAGCTACCGCTCGGCCCGGAAACTCAACCCGCTGGATCGCCTGGTCCTCAGGCTGAGTCCGTTCCAGGTCACCGAGCGGGAGGACGGGCTTGCCGACATGGCCCTGCCCCCCTGCCCGGCCACCTGCGCCGTGCCGGAGAACGGCAGGGTATGCCTCCAGCCCTGGGCTTTCGCCCGCAACACCAACCGACCGGTGCGGGATGCGGCCCGCGCGGTGTTTACCGGGCGGGGAGAGATCGGACTCGATTCCACCGCCGAGGGCATGGATCTCTCCTGGGGGTTATGCGATGACCAGGGCAACACGGTGCCCTGGACCGAGGACGAGCAGCGTCAGGTCTTCGAAGCCATCTTCCGCCGGGCCCGGCTGATGGCCTGGCAAAAAGGGGATATCGCCCTGGTGGACAATGTCCGTATTGGGCACTGGCGGATGAATGGTGAACAGGGCAACCGCAAGCTGGTGCAGATCCAGGCCACCGCCTTCAATGCGGAGCCCTACCATCCGGCCCGACTACCCATGGATCCGGAACTGGCGGGAGCCTGATTAACATCGGGGTATTCAGGAGCCACAAAAAACCCCCGCCGGGCAATGCCGTGGCGGGGGTCTCGTCATAATCAGCGGCCCGGCGATCAGGGCAGGCTGTGGTCCTTCAGGAAGTCCCAGCTCTGCTGCGCATCCCAGGCACTATGGCTACCGAAACGTGAGGTGCACAGCACCACCTCGGTGCCACCGTCACAGTTGCTGTAGGCTTCACAGCCATTGCCGATGCTCTGTGGGCTGCCGCTGCAGTTGTTCAGTTCGCCCCACTTCTCGAACGAGCCTTCGGCCCCCAGGAAGTGGATCGGGTCGAGATTGTAGGAAGTAGGTGGCGTGGAACGACCACCATCGTAGGGCACGATAAAGTCCAGCTGTCCCCGGTCGGCAAAGACCGACACCGGCCGCTGCGGCTCGCACTGCAACTCTTCGATCATGTCGAAGGCGGCTGGTGCAACCGCTGCAAACTGATCCTCCGCATCGCAGGCCAGCTTGTAGGACATACCACCGCCATTGGAATAGCCGGTGGCATAGACGCGCTTCTCGTCGACGCACGACTGGGCGCTGATCTCATCGACCACGGCACGGGCAAACGCCACATCGTCCACCTGACGGGACTCGGTACAGCAGGGGCCGATATTCCAGGCATTATCAATCCCCTGGGGATAGGCCACGATAAAGCCCTCGTCGTCGGCCACATCGGCGGTGCCGGAATTCTCGCTCTGGTAGTCCGCACCGGAACTCAGGGCATGGAAATCCAGCAGCAGGGGCACATCATTCTCCCCCGTGTAGCTGTCAGGCACGTGGAGGATATAGTCCCGGCGACGCCCATCAACCATGATGGAGCGATTGGTGGTGCCCGGTGACAACTGGTTGCTGTCGCAGGCGGCTCCCGGGTCGGGATCCGGGTCCGGTGTGCCACCGCCACCGCTTCCGATGGCGAACGCTGCCAGGGGAGTAGCCAGCAATGCCGGCAGGATATAGGCTCTTGTTTTCATCATTGTCAAAGCTCCGTTTCACTCGACGTCCGTATGATTGGCCGTACGGCTTTCCCGGCCTGCGGGAGGAACACTCGGACTGAATGTTCATTCCGGACACTAGTCGCCCAGGCACACTGAAACAATGGTGAAAAAATGAACTTTCGGAAAATTGTGATGGGCCTCTGGCCCGGAAAGCGCGTGAGAGATGCTCCGTGCCGGGTGACTGTTACTGGAGTAACCTTCCCGGTTCAGGAGTCACTGATATCGCGACGTCATCACACGATTCCGATACACCCAGGCGGATTGCCATGGATCGTTTTACCGAACGCATCAATACCATCATCGCGGA
Organism: Marinobacter sp. OP 3.4; assembly: GCF_036224885.1. NCBI lineage: Bacteria > Pseudomonadati > Pseudomonadota > Gammaproteobacteria > Pseudomonadales > Marinobacteraceae > Marinobacter > Marinobacter sp. OP 3.4. Next base: position 57,437 of record NZ_JAVVLT010000042.1, on the reverse strand, counting down.
CCGGGAACACGGCTCATCCACCCTTGTTCAGTGGATCATCGATGCCCTGGCTGACCGGGGTCCCGACACACCGTCCCTGGCCCAGCGGCGATGGGCGCTTGAGGCGCTGAGGACCATCGACCACTCCATGGTGGTGGTCCATCACCTCCTGGACACCCTGGGGACCGAACCGGGCGACGATTTCCAGGCCAGGCTGGACGACTATATCCACCGGTGGTCGGACATCCCCACCCGGGTGGCCCGCCAACTGCTCTCACTGGGCGACTGGAAGGGTGCCCGGGTCCTGTTGCACAGCCACAGCGGCATGTTGCTGTCCGCCATCGAGCAGGTGCACCAGGCCGAGCCGACCATACGCTTCTGTCAGACCCGTTCCCTGCCCGGGGGCGAGGGCACAACCCAGCACCGGTTCCTGCAGGATCGGGGAATCGCCTGCGAACTGGTGAATGACGGGGATGTCGCCAGACTGGCCCCATCCCTGTACGCCGCCTGGCTGGGAGTGGACCAGTACGATGACCGCTGTTTCGTCAACAAGGTTGGCAGCAGGCGGATAGCCAAGGCCCTGCTGGCCGCCGGGAAACCGGTATACGTACTCGGTGACTCACGCAAACGGGTCCGGCAGGTAGCCTATTCCGGGGAACTCTTCGAAGCCGTTCCCTTTGCGGAGGGCCTTCATCTGGTGACCGAAGACGGCGTCCAGCCAACGGTATCGGGAGCACACAATTTCTCGTAACATCACAAATAGCGCTGATTTGATCCATACTCACGTCATGAGCCGAACTCACCCACCAACGACGTGGAGGACGCAATGGAAAAGATCTGGATTCTGGTCGCCGACAGTGCCCACGCACGGATCCTGGCTACCACGGCCCGCACGGCCGTACCTACCGAAGTTACCCGACTGGAGCACCCCGAGAGTCGGCTCAAGGAAAGTGAACTGGTAGCGGACCAGCCCGGTCGCTCCCGGGAATCCCTGGCGCAGGGCCATGCCATGTCGGAAGCCAGCGCTACCGTCCAGGAGGAAGCCGCGTTTGCCGGGGAACTGGTCCAGACCCTGGAGAAGGCCCGACAGGAAGGCCGCTTCAGCGACCTGATCCTGGTGGCCAGCCCTCACTTCCTGGGCGTTATCCGCCAGAAGCTCAACGGTCCCCTGGAAAAGTCGGTGATCCAGAGCGTCAGCAAGAACCTGGTGAACGAGAGCGAAAGCGTTATCCACCAGAACATCTTCAACTGACGGTTCCTCTGGAAGGCCCTGCCCTGGCAGGGCCTTCCCCTACCGGTATCTACAGGACAACAACGTGGCCCTTGACCGGATCAACCCGGCCATCCACCAGTGATTGGATCAGTGTCTGCGCGGCTTCCAGCCCCTGGTGTTCCTCAACCGTGAGCCAGGGCGAATCTGGCTGCTGGACACGGTCGATAAAGGCCAGCTGGGCCTCGTTGAACCGGCGAGTCACCTCCGCCGGACCCCAGTCCGCATTACGCTTGCGAATCTGGTCCGGGGCGAAATAGCGCCGGGGCGCTGGCCCTGGAAGCGTCCATTCCGCCTCGTTGATATGTTCGTGATTGTGGGCGGAACCGGCATAACAGTTGTGGACCAGTTGCTCTGTCAGGTGGTGGTGGATGGTGGCCCTGACCCCGTCATTGCCCGAAAAGTCCACATACATAGTCGGCACCGACGGATCGAGACCGGTGATACCGTCATAGCCCACCACCTGGTCGTAGCAGCCCAGACCTTCCACAAAGGCCTTGTTGGACGCTGAGGTCAGCCCCACCACGTCCAGATCGTCGCGATCCTGTAGGCAGAACACGGTGCCATAGGCGGTCTTGCTGGAGGCGCTGGAAATCACCACGCGACGGGCACCGAAGAATCCGTTGTCCTCCAGGTAATCCGCCAGCATGAACGAAGTGATGAACAGTGGCCGCAACAGCATCTGGTAGTCCTCGTTCTCCGGACGATAGGCCGCATCGGTATGCACCCGCTGGTACTGGTTGTAGGCCGAGACCAGCTCCAGGCGGTAGTCACGGCCATCGTAGAACCCCCGCTGGCTGACACGGACCGGATCCACCACCACATGGGTGGCGATGGGCCAGAAGCCATAGAAGCGCTCGCCCGGCTCCACCCCTTCCACGGTGGACTCCACCACCTCCGCGAACCCCCAGGCCGGCATCTGCCCCCAGCCCTGATCCGCCACCGGATAGTAGTCCCAGTAGCGCAGGTGGGGCGTGTGGCCAAAGGCGGCATAGGTGATATTGTTGGTGGTCACCGCCAGGCGGTGAATCCGCATCAGGGCCTGTCCGTCCGCCAGCGGCGGAACCTGCTCGTTGATGAGCTTGGAGACGCCCAGTGCCTGTTGGTCAGTCACCAGTCGGGTGATGTCTGTCATGCGCCTGATCCTCGTAAAAGGTTTACCATGGGTGTTACCGGGAGGCTGTCGATGCCACCCGGTTGCACACGTTCTGTTTCAGGATCATTGTATCCAGCGCCCGAAGACAGGTGGTTCGGAATACCCATGACCAAGCCCCAGGCTGCCGATAGCCCCCGCAACAAGCCGCTCAAGCGGCCGAGACAGGCCCGTGCCCGGTTCACGGTACAGGCCATTTACGACGCCTATGTTCGGATTTGGCAACGCGACGGCTGGGACCAGCTCACCACCCGCAAGGTGGCCCTTGAGACCGGCATCGCGGTGGGCACCTTCTATGACTATTTCCCCAGCAAGGAGGCGCTGCACTCGGGTTATGTCCGCCATTGCATCGAGGAACTGCTCCAGCGGATCGAGGAACGGGTGATCACCCCGGATAACCTGGACTGGCGTCAGCGGCTACGGGGGCTGATCCGCCACCTGGCGGGGCTGGAGTCGGACCGGACCTGGTTCTCCCCGGACATGATGCGACTGGAGCCGATTGTGGCGGACCCCAGGCACCAGCAACGGGCCTACGATGAGCTGCTGGGCATCTGGCACCGGACGCTGGCGGCCTGCCCTGACCTTTCCCCCGGGCCATCCGCCGAGACCGTGGAGGCCCTTCACCTGGCGGTATGGGGTGGCCGGCGCTACGCCCTCCATGTGCATCTGGACGTGGCCCGGGTGGAATCCTGGGCCACGGAGATGGAACGGTTCTGCGCCCTGGCCCTGTCGACACCGGCAGTGGAGGAACCCCGGGGCTGATCTGTCATGCCCTGGTCCGGTCGTTCATGGGCCATTTTCAGCATCTCGCCTGTCTCTCCGGAAGCCAAGCTGGTACGCCAGCCCTTTGGCGGCCGCCTTTCCTTGCCACGTCATCCCCGGGGTGCATCGAATTTACATCTGAGATTCCTCTTTTAATTGACACTACATGAACTTTCTGCAACCTTCTCCCACTCAATAATCAAGGAGGTACCGTTTCAATGAGTGATGCAGTCAAAACCCCGTCAGGAAGCAACAAAGGGAAAATCGCCATCGCGATCGTCGTGATCCTGGCCGCCCTCTACGTCGCCGTATCCAGGTTCATCAATTCCCAGGCGGAAGCCAAGGTCGTGGAAGCGATCGAAACCATCGAAGAGGAAAGCGATGGCGATGCTGTGATCACCTATGACAGTATCGATTCCTCCCTGTTCTCAAGCTCCGCCACCCTTAACGGTGTGCAGGTAAGCAGCAAGTCGGAAGGCGATATTTTCAAGGCTGACAACATCACCGTTGTCATGGAAGGCTATACGGAAAACGAGCGTCTGCCGGACAACTTCAGCCTGTCCGTCGAGAACCTGCAAATCCTTAACGAGGAGCTGCTGACCGAAATGTCCAGCTTTGCCGAGGTCGACTACCGCGAGCACCCCATGGATTTCCAGTTCGGCTATGACGTTGACAGCGGCAACGGCGAGCTGGCCTCCAACCTGACCTGGTCCACCGAGGGCCTGAGCAGCCTGAACCATGAGATGACCCTGTCGGATGTTTCCGGTGGCTGGGAAGCGGTACAGGCTGCCTATAAAGAAAACAGCGGCAGCACCGACTTCACCCCTGCCCAGCAACAGGCCATCCAGGCCGAGCTCCAGAGTGTCCGCTTCAACCACACCCAACTTCGCTATGAGAACGAGGGTGAAGTGGAACTGATGATGGAAGCGGTAGCCAGGAACAACGGCGTGACCGCGGACCAACTCAAGGCCCAGATCCTGGCCGGTATGGAACAACAGCTTGGTGATTCCGACGTGGCTGGGGAGATCCGCGCCTTTATCGAAAACCCCGAGCAGCTCCTGGTGACCATCGAGCCGGAAGAGCCCCTCAGCATGGAGGAGCTGACCCAGGTCAGTATGATGTTGATGATGGGCGCCACCGCCGACGCCACCAAAGTGTTGGGGCTGACCGTCGACGCCAACTGACCGCCGCCTGTAGCCGGTCCGGGTAACCGGGACTGGCCTCCGGATTTGCGGCGACTGAGTCTCTCCCTGAGAAACCAAGGGGCTGTTCGGTAGTCAGCCCCTCCCTTCCCGACCGACCTCTCCCGGCACTGGCATATCCCCCAAACCTGGTTCACCATAAACACCTATTTCATGGATAATCAGGAACCCGGTATATGCCAACGATAGGCTGGATATTCCTCCTGCTCGCCCTGGCACTGGTTGTCGGCAGCCTGCTGATGCTCAGGGACAGTGCCAACATGCCCATCTCGAAAGAGAAGATGGCCAGGATCAAGAAGCAGAAGGCAGAGAACGAGGAACAGGACCGCAAGGACGATAAGGGCGGCTGGTAGCCCAGCCGCCCTGACACGGGGTCCGGCTAATGCCCCGGGCCCCGGCCATCCCTTATTCCAGCGCCGACTCCAGCCCGGTTTCGGCGGCAGCGGCACTGCTTGGGCCGATGTGCATAAAGGCATCATTGAAACCGGTATAGGCCGGCCACGCCAGACTGCCCGTACTCGGGTCGCCGGTCCTGGCGAAATTCGTCCAGAAGGTCATGGTCAGATCGGAAATCGCCACATCATCCGCACCGTATCGCATCGATGCAAAGACATCCGCCGCATCCCCTTCGGTGCCTGACACTCCGTTTCCATTGAGATCGCCGATGTCCGGTTGCGCCCCCTCCGGGGTCAGCACCAGGCCCAACAAGTAATTCTGGACCATGCCGGCTGGATAATTGAATACGTAGGGCAACTCACAACCGTGACAGCTACGCAGCCCCAGCGCGTTCCAGCCATCAGGCACCCGACTGAATACGTAGACAAACTGGTCGGACTCGTAGGCGGCAGAGCGCTGGTCCAGCCAGATCGGCAGGGCCTCCCGCAGACTGTCATAGTCACCATTGGTGGCGCCGGCCATCAGCGGTACGTCACTGGGCATCCCCTCCTGCACATTCTGGTAATAGGTCCTGGTCTGGTAGTGGTTGTCCACGTTGGGCCGGTAGGTCTGGCGCGGGATATTATTGTCCAGGTCCGCCTGGGTAATCTCGGTCCAGGACAGGGCCCGCGCCTCTTCCAGGGTGCTTACCCCAAGCCGCTCGAACAACGCGGTTCCAATAGCCTCGGCTTCCGCCAGCGAGTCCTCGGCGGTTCTGTCCTCATCCATTGGGGCAAAACCGCTCTGCACGATGGCCTTGTGAAACAGGCCCGTCGCCTGGGGTGAGTTCATCAGGGAATATACCTTGCCGCCACCACCGGACTGGCCGAAGATCGTGACGTTGTCGGGGTCACCACCAAAGGCCTCGATGTTGTCCTGGATCCACTGCAATGCCAGCACCAGGTCCATCTGGCCATAATTGCCCGAGCCGTCATAGCCACTTTCTTCGGTCAGCAGGGGATGGGCGATATAGCCAAATGGCCCCAGCCGATGGTTGACGGTCACCAGGACCACGCCCCTGGCAGGCAGGCTTTCCGGGTTGTTGTACTGCATGGAGTTTCCGGAGAGGATGGAGAACGACCCGCCATGGAACCAGACCATCACGGGCAGATCCTCCGCCTCCTTGGGTGTGGTGACATTCAGGTAGAGGGAGTCTTCGCTCATGCCACCCTCATTCACCGATTCCAGGGTCGGGTTCTGGGCCGACTGGTCCGCCCAGGCCGTGGCCTGACGGACACCTTCCCAGGGCTCCGCCGGCTCCGGCGGACGCCAGCGAAGCTCCCCGACCGGCGGCTTCCCGTAAGGCACCCCAAGAAACTGCCAGGTGTCCTCGCTGGACTCAAAACCCCGTAGGTCGCCCCCGGTGATGGCCACCGTGACGCCTTCACTGCGACCACGCTGGAAGTGTTGCGTTGCACCCGCCACGTCACGGGCCTCCCGCGGACGGGGATCCAGGTCGGTGAACCCGCCGCTGTCCTCCAAGGCCGTCAGGACCGGGGCCAGGCCGCTCCGGAAGTCCTCCGGCGCCTGGCCAAAGTCGATCAAGCCAGCATCGGCCGATACCTGGTCACGGATGGCATCGGTGATCTGGATGCCGTTGTTCAGGTCACCGTCGGCATCCAGACTCTGCAACAGGATCAGCCGGTTGACGACCCCGGGATCATCCACAGAACCGGCGCCACTGGTGATCGTCAGGGGCGTCACCACCTCTGCCCCTTCAGTCGACCCCAGTTCCAGTTCGCCGATGGCAAAGGTAATGGTCTCCCCCGGCTGGTACTGGAATTCGCCCTTTTCGTTGGTGCGTCCGGCGGACGTATCCGGGCCGCTATAATCCAGCCCGGCCACCGGGCTGTCCACAAAGGTGCCGGTACGGGCGTCGTCCGAAGAACTGCCGCCGCCATCGCCACCACAGCCGGTGAGCGCTATTGGCGACGCCACCACGGCCATCAGGAAAGTCCGCCACGCCCGGGGCCCGGTTGGAACACTCATCACTACCTCCACGAAACGTTTTCCGGTCTTATTCATTGTCCAGCACCTCCCCCAGGCCACTGTTCACTTCCGCCTCCACGCCGATATCCACGTAGGACTCAGTGGCAGCGTCGTAGACCGGATAGTCGATCTCACCCGGTATGCCGGGATCGCCGGTCTTGGCGAAGTTGATCCAGATGGTGAGCATCCGGTCTATCACCACCGCATCGGTCCCATCGAAGCCGGCGGAGGCAAGGATGTCCGCCGGATCACCGTCCGAGCCGGATACCCCGCTTCCGTTAAGGTCGTCGATTTCCAGGGACTCGCCGGTGGCCGGATCAATCACCAGACCCAGCAGGTAGTGGGTGACCACGCTCTGGGGCATGTTGAACACATAGGCCAGTTCCGCCGCGTGGTAGGCTTCCACGCCCCGGGCACGCCAGCCGGCGGGTTGGTGACTGAACAGGGTGGCGTACATGTCGGAGGTGTTCAGTGGCGCCATCCAGGGGAAGACCTCAATGGCGGTGGCCGTCGGGTCCGGGGTGTCGTTGGTGTTGATGGAGAACATGAACGGCACGTCGTTCTGGTTGCCGTTCTCGAAGCTCGCCCGCTCGGTATAGGGCTGGTAGTGGTTGTCGACGTTGGTGTAGGGCTGCAGTTCCGCGGACGCGGCCACCACCTCGCTCCAGCTGGCGTCGCGCATTTCCGCCAGTGACGAGGCGCCCAGGTTGCTCTGTAGCTGCTCGCCGATGGCCTCGGCATCCGCCAGGCTGCGCGTGTCGGGATAGAGGGTCCCGCTCTGGCTGATGGCCTGGTGGAACAACCCTGCCCCCTGCGGCGAGGCCATTAGCGACAGCACCTTGCGGCCGCCACCGGACTCCCCGAAGATGGTGACGTTGTCCGGGTCTCCCCCGAATGCCTCGATATTGGCCTGTACCCATCCCAGGGCAGCCACCAGGTCCATCTGACCGTAGTTGCCCGAGCCGCCATAACCGCTTTCCGCCGTCAGGTCCGGATGCGCGATATAGCCAAAAGGCCCCAGACGATGGTTCACCGACACCTGTACCACCCCCTTGGTCACCAGGGCCTCCGGGTTGTTGAAGGGTTTGGTGTTGCCGGTCAGGGAGGTAAAACCGCCGCCATGGAACCACACCATCACCGGCAGCCCATCGGCCTCCTTGGGGGTGGTAACGTTCAGGTAGAGGGAATCCTCACTCATGCCCCCTTCCCCGAACTGTTGCAGGGCGGGATTCTGGGCTGACTGGTCGCTCCAGGATACCGCCTCACGCACCCCTTCCCAGGGTTCCAGGGGCTGGGGCGGGCGCCAGCGTAGATCATCGACCGGGGGCTGGGCATAGGGGATGCCGAGGAACTGCCAGGTATCAGCGCTGGCCTCGAAGCCTCGCAGTTCACCATCGGCAGTCTCCACCACCAACCGCGGGCTGATGGACCGGGCAAAGTGCTCGGCCGCATCACTGGCGGCCACCACCGCCCGGGGCCGGGGATTGTTGTCGGTGAAGGCCTTATCGGCTTCCAGGGCATCCACCACCGGCTGCAGGGCAGCGCTGAAATCCTCCGGCGCCAGACTCAGGTCCAGGCTGTCGGCACTGGCCGATACCTCCATCTGGATGGCGTCGGTAATCTGGATGCCGTTGTTCAGGTCGCCGTCGGCGTCCAGCGTCTGCAGGAGCACCAGCCGGTTACTCACGCCGGGGTCTGATCCGTCACTGGCGCCTTCGGTTATATCCACCGGGGTCACCGTGCCGGCACCGGTTGCCGACCCCAGCACCAGGTCTCCGATGGCAAAGGTCAGGGTTTCACCCTCATGGTACTGGAACTGGCCGTTTTCATCGGTAACGGAGGCCTCCGTTTGATCGCCCTCATAGTCCAGCCCCGAGACGGGGCTGTCCACGAAGGTACCGGTGAGGCTGTCGGGTGTTGAAGATCCACCACCGCCACCACAGCCGGTAACGGCGAAAGCTAGGGACGTGAGCGTGGCTACAAACGTCGTACGACGGCACAACGCCGTGTTCGGGTTGGGATAGTTCATGCAGGAATCCTTTATTGTTGTATTCGTCTTTCTTCCTGAAAATCGCCGGGAGATCCGGTTAGCCGAAACGGATCAACAAACGTACTGCATTCAGAGGGATAGGGCCTGGCCGAGGCGCCGGTGTGCGTTGCTGGTCTATCTTCTCCAGGGTTATGTCGTTTATGAGTCAAAATCACTATAGGTCTCATTCAAGGACGGGACAACCCTGAATTGAAAGGATTCAAAAAATTTCCAGTTTGCGCCTGGGCGCCGATGTCATGGCGAATCCCATGTCTTATCCCGTTGGATCAACGGGATCCACGATCGTCTCGGCGCTCTTCAAGAGTCCATTTCTGGGCCGCCAGGGACTCTTTCAGACTGTGTTGCAGCGCCGTCATCACGGCGGCGGTGGATACCCCGATCATTATGACGCCGTTGATGGCTTCCATCGGACCCAGGAGGCGGTGTTGCTCTGACATCACAATGTCCCCGTATCCCAACGTCGCGAAGTTCACGGCGGAGTGGTAGACCGCCACGGACAATGCCTCAAACTCTCCCAGTACCATGAATACCAGGGCCCAGATCGTGCATTGCAACAGGTTGCCAACGACCAGCATGACCATGAAAGCGCAGATAACGCGGAGCGCCGACCAGAATGAGGATGTCGTCGCCACTCGGATATGACGAACGTAATAACGGATTGCCAGCACCAGCAGCACGGCCTGCAACAACAGGCAGGCCGCCATGGTGGATAGCCCGATGATCAGGTTCAGCAGCAAGGGTCGCCCTCCTGTTTCATTGTCGTCGCCTTGCGGCCAGTTCCTTCAGACGTTCCAGCACGATGATCGCCAGCCACGCATAGACCGTGATGGCCACAAACAGGATGAAGCGCATGGCGAATGCCTGTTGCACGTCCTTACCGGAGGCGCTGTCCTGCACCGCCGGCCCAACCAGGATGATCAGTGTCACCGCGACATTCTGCCAGAATGTCGGCGGGAAACGGCTTGCCAGGGCACCGTAGAGCTTCCCGCCAAAAAAAAGGCCGAACAGCAACATCCAGAGGAAGAACATCCAGAGGGTGGGCGCCAGCCTGAGGGCAAACCAGAACACCACCGCCAGCAGACCCGCCAGGAACGTCGAACCGATCAACTCATGACCGGCTGCCCTGGCGCTGATCCTGGAGCCCTGCTGGGCCAGTGTCGCGGTCTTGATAATCGACGCCATGTAGAGCGCGGGATTGGTGAAGGCCAGCAGCACCGGGGGAATAACGATCAGCGTGGTGCGGGCGGCAATCCAGCGAGCCTGCCCCGACGGTTGCTGAGGCGGTACGGATTTCACCGGCGTTGGCGGTTCCGGGAACAGCGGGTACACCAGCCACTGGCACAGCACCGCCACCACAATACCCGCCACCAGTCCCTGGAGTACGGCCACCGCCAGGGCGTATTCCACCAGCCCGGCGGCGGGAATCATGGTGACCCCAATGGTCAGCAATATGCCTGGGAGCACCTTGCCACCACCGACACTGAGGTAGGTGGCGCCGTACAGGCAGACGGCGATCACCAGCACGATGGCCATCGGATAGACGGCAAGGAAGGGAGTCAGGAACAGCCCCAACCCAAGCGCCAGCACGACCAGCATCACCAGCGCAAACAATCCCCTGACAGCCGGCGGCGGCCCCGGTGTTGCCCCCAGGAGTATCGCGAACAGCGGTGCGAAAAATGGAAACGGCAGCGCCAGCCCATAGCCTGCCGCCAGTGCCAGTGACACGGTCAGGGCAAAGCGGAATGTCCGGGTCGCCGCCAGGGGTGGACGGCCCACGTCCATGGGCCGGGCGGTCTCAGTAGGCATAGGTCAGCCAGCTGTTGATGCGGATGTACAGCCGGCCCAGCCAGTCCAGGATGGCGCTCTGGTCGCTGTAGGCAATGACCGTGGCCTGGCCGCCAATCCTCAGTTGCTGCCGGAGTTCGTCCGCCTGGGATGTATCGAATTCGATGATCACCGGGAAACGTTGCGCCTGCCGCAGCCAGTCCCGGTCATTCTGGATGGTGGGCAGGGAACCCACCGGCTGGCTCCGGCCATCACTGACACCGAGGCCGACACTGCGGATTTCCCCGTCGAATATCCGGCCTGGAACAGCGTCCAGCACAATGTCCACCGGCGTGCCTACCCGGATGTGGCCCAGGTTGTTCTCGGTGAACTCGGCATTGATCCACACATCGTGGATGGGGATCAGGGTCAGCACGGGATGGCCGGCGCTGGCGAACTGGCCCGGATCGGCCCGAAGATCGGTAATCATGCCCCTGGACGGAGCCCGGACCAACGTGTTTCGGAGGTCCAGCTCGGCCTTGTTGACGGCGGTAAGGGCGCCCTTCAACAGGGTATTGTTCTCGACGTCATCGCCCCCCATCTGTTCGATGGCCCGCTGGATGTCCGCCCGTGCCGCGGTCACACCAGCCTGGGACTGCTCCAGGGTTGCCCGTGCAATCTCCAGGCGCCGTACGGAGATGGTTCCCGGGTCTTCCGCATACAGGCGCTCCAGTCGACTGGCGTCCTGGCGGGCCTTGCGCTCATTGGCCTGTGCGGCCCGCAGACTGGCGCGGGCCGCTTCCACGGCGGCGCTGCCGGCGCCCATCTGTCGTTCCGCATTCTCCAGTTGGGTACGGGCACTCTCCAGGGCAATCTCGTACTGGGAGCGATCAATCTGGAACAGGCGATCCCCGGCCATCACCTCCTGGTTGTTCCGTACCCACACATCGGTCACCCGGCCACTGACGTCCGGCGCCACACCGACCACGTACCCCTCAATCCTCGCCTGACTGGTGACGGGCGTGAACCGGTCCGCCAGCAGGTAGGCGGCCAGGCTGAGGATAATCACCAGAACCACCAGGAGTCCGCCCTTCTTCACGGTTTTTTCCGGATCAGGGGCCTCGGTGGCGGGCTCCGTCGGAACCATGTCCTGCTCCGGCTCCTGCGCTACTTTTTGTGGTTTTTCGTCTGTCACGGCTGTGGCTCTCACGGGGTGGATGGTGATGGGGCCGCACTACCGGCGGGGTAGCGCACCTCGGGAACGGGTTCATCCAGGATGTTCCCCCAGTCCGTTCGCTCTTCCATGGTCTGGCGAATGTCCGCCGGCAGCATGCGGTCCATGCTCATGGGCATCCAGCCACCGCCCGCGGCCCGGTACAGGTCGACGATGGCACTCACATGGGCGCCGTGGTTGACCAGTTCCCGTTCCGCCTGGGCAAACAGGATGCGCTGGGCATCCAGCACCCGCTGGAAGTCCGAGTAGCCCTCCTGGTAGCGCTTGGTGGCCAGATCCAGGGCCCGTTGTGCCGCCTCGACGGATTCCGTCAGGGACTGCTGGCTTTCCACCGTCTTCACCACCTGGACGGCAGCGTCGTCCAGTTCCCTGGCAGCGCCCAGGACCTGTCCCTGGAAGGCCGCAATGGCCGACTGCAGGCGGGCATCCTGCAGGCGCACGTTGTTGCGGATGCGACCATAATCGAAGAGATTCCAGCTCAGGGCCGGACCGGCCAGCAGGCTGGTGCTGGAACCGCTGTTGGACAGCGTGGACGTGCTCCAGCCGATGCTGCCGAACAGGGAGATCGCCGGGTAGTAATCCGCCTCCGCCACGCCGATCTGGGCCGATTGCGCCGCCACCTGCCAGGCGGCGGAGCGCACATCCGGGCGTCGTAGCAGCAGTTGGGCGGGCACCGCCTCGATGGCCATCGGGCGGACAGGGGGCAGCTCACCCTTGGTGGCCTCCAGTTCCGGAATGGGACCGGGGGGCCGGCCCAGCAGACCCGCCAGGGCGTTACGCAGCCGGATCAGATCCGCCTGTAACAGCGGGATGGTGGCCCTGGTGGCCAGGTATTGGGTCCGGGCCTGCTGCAGGTCCAGCTCCGAGCCCTGCCCCGCCTTGAATATCCGCTCGGTGATCTCGAAGCTGCGGTGCTGGATGGCCGCATTGTGTCGGGCTATGCCGATGCGCTGCAGCGTCGTGCAATAGGCGTAGTAGAAATCCACCACCTGGGCCACCAACAGCACCTGGGCGTCCTGCTGGTTGGCAATGGAGGCGAAGAAGGCGGCGTCCGCCGATTCAATGCCGCGGCGGAACCGGCCCCAGAAATCCAGCTCCCAGCCCACGGAAAAATCCGCCGAATAGCGGGCGAAACTCCGGTCACGGTTCGCCCCACCCGCCTGTTCCTCGTGGATGTAGGTGGCATCGGCACCAATCTGCTGCAACTGGGGATAGCGGCCGCTGTCCGCAATCCCCAGGGTCGCCCGGCTTTCCAGGATGCGCAGGCCGGCAAGTCGCAGGGAGGGATTCTCGCGGCGGGCCTCGGCAATCAGGACCGTGAGCACCGGGTCATTGAACAGCTGCCACCAGAAGCGCAGGTCATCCCCCGTGCCGTCGTCCGCCTGGGCCTGCTGGCCATACAGGTCCGGCTGCCAGTCCGCCAGCCAGTCCACTTCCGGTGGCTGGTAATCCGGTCCCACGGTGGCACAGCCACCCAGCAGCCCCAGCCCCAGCACCACCAGCACACCCCGTAACCGTCGCCATCCAGGCGATGGCACGGACTCAGTCATTACCCTCGGCACTGGTCTGCACATCCGTTGCGGCTTCCTCCGTAACCGGTTCACCGGAGTCCACCCATTCCATGAATATCTGGTAGCCCACCGCGAGCACCACCCCACCGACAAACAGCCCAATCAATCCCCCGGTGATCATGCCGCCCAGCGCCCCGAGCAGGACAATGATCATTGGGGCTTCCACCCCCCGCCCCAATAACAGAGGTTTTAGGACGTTGTCAGACAGCCCCGCGACAAACAGGTAGACGGTGAACACCGTGTTGCTGACCGTGGAACCATCACCGGTCCACAGGTACGCAATGGCCGGCAAGGTGATGATCAGGGCCGGGAGCTGGATGATGCCCGTCAGGAACACAACCAGCGCCAGAACACCGGCCGCCGGAATACCCGCCATCAGGAAGCCCACCCCCAGCAGTAACGACTGAATAAAGGCCACCCCGATGACTCCCGTGGCCACCGACCGTACCGTGGCGATGGATAATATTTTCAGGCGATGCCCCCGGACAGGATCCGTAAAGCGGACGAAGATCCGCTCAAAGGCCTGATCCGCGTGGGGGGAATAGGCCAGCATGACACCGGCAATGGCGATGGACGCAAGGAATAGCAGGACGCCTACGACGCTACCGGCAATCCCTGACAGCGCCCGGCGCGACCACTCACCCAGAGCTTCACGATGATCCTCGGCAAACTGCGGCAGGTTGGCCGACGCCTCGCTCCAGGTGCCGTATACAGCGTTGCCGATCACCGGCCAGTCTGCCACGGTGGATGATGGCGCTTCGATGTGCAGCGCCCCACTCCTCACCCCATCAAGAACTCCGGCCAGGTGATCAACAAAGGAAATCCCCAGCAGCAACGTCGGTACGCCGATCAGCAAGAGCCCGGAAATGACGATAATACTCGCTGCCATGCCCCGATGACCGCCCAGCCGGGCGGCAAGAGCCTCCGTCATTGGCGACAGTGCAATGGCTAGAATGGCAGCCCAGATCACCAGATTGGCAAAGGGCGTGACGATGCGAACACAGACCACCGCCAGGACCAGCACCAGAGCAATCCGGATCAGCGTCTCCAGCAGGTCACGGGTCACCAACTTACGAACGACGGATTCATCAAACGCCATGGATGTTCTCTCCATCACCGGCGAATGCCTTCGCCATTGGTCTTGTCGCTGGCTTCCCGGGATTCACCAAGCCACCGATAGACCCGTGCGACCAGCTCTTCGGCCAGCAGCATGGTGACAATCACCAGTATCAGCACCAGCACGCCATGGAACCGGCCCAGGAACTGCACACTGTCACCGAAGGCAAACGAAATCGCCTCCAGGATCACGAACTTGGAACCGAACAGCAGCAGCCAGGCACTGAAGTAACGCATGAATACCGCAAACCCTCCCTCCATGGCCTTGAACCAGGCCGCCACCCAGTGCTCAATCGCAATGGTCAGGCGCAGGAGAACCTGTAGCAGCACGGCGGCGAACAGGGAGGTGGTAAAGGAATCAATACGGACGCGGTCTGAATACTCGTTGAACAGGTTCAGCACCACCAGATCAATCAGGATGGCCAGGAAATAACGGACAAAAAGCCGCTGTCGGTTATTGACGACCTGTACCAGGACGGGCTCGAAGACGCTGTGGCTGCCTGCCTTCTCCATTGGCGGTTCCCTTCATCACGTATACGAACGCATTGAAAGTGCCTGAGCACCTGCGCAGACAGCCTGGGCCGACCATCTTCATCGAATCCCTGACAGGCGTAACAGGATGTTCTCCCGAGCGGACGATCTTAATTAAAGACAATGTCCGGGGTACTGGCAAGGCAGGATGTTCGCTACGCGGCTCCTCCTGATCAGGCCGGCCTGTGCTCGGTGCCCTCACCCGGGGTGACAAACAGCATACGGGACGATTCATGGGCTCTGGCGGTATGCCAGACATCCGCAGGAACCACCACATAGTCGCCCGGAGTCGTCAGCTCGACTTCCCGGTCGCCATCCGCTGACTCCAGGACGAAGGTCATATGCCCGGACAGCAGGATAACGATCTCGTCACCATGGGGGTGTTTTTCCCAACTGGGCCAGTCCGTGGTGAACTCATGGTAGGAAATCAGTTCACAGCCGCTGAAGCCGTTGTAGTCCCGGTCCAGGCGTTGGTAGAGGGTTCCGTCGCACGGCTCCAGTGTCGCCTTCTTGGTGGCATCAAGGACAACGAAATCCTTCTTCAGTGATGAGGTAAGTACAGGCATGGTTGACGCTCCCTTTCTCGCCGATCCGGCCGGGCCGAATATTGTCAGAGACTACTGTACCGGACGATTCTGGACGGAATCTCCTGGAACAATCAACCGGTTTGCTTCGGCACTACGCCCTCTACCCTTCACCCCATGCCTGAATAACAGCCTCAATCGCCAACCGTGAAAGACAGGATCTTCGAGAGGTGGCTGTAGGGTAATCCGGTTTCCCGGTGCCAGTCGTTGAATGCTGCCTGGGCCTGCATCAACGCCTTTTTTGTGCCCGGTGTGGCATCCAGGAGATTATCCCGGCGCAGGGCCGCGATCACATCCTGTGACAGCACAAACCCGTCCCAGCCCATGCGGCGGAGAAAGTACTGAGCGGTGTTGCCGCCCAGGCGACTGCCATTATGCTTGAACCACAGCAGCAACCCGGCCTGGTCATCCGATGGCCACTGGGCGAGAAAGCGCCCAAAACTGCCCTTGTCCCGGGCCGCGTCCACAATCATCCGGGCGTTCTCCGGCAAGGTGCGGATCTTCTGGAGGTTACGGACGATACGCTCGTCCTTCGCCAGCGCTTCGATCACCTCCGGCGGCACCTGTTGCCAGTACAGGGGCACAAATCCATCAAAGGCGGCCTCGAAGCCCGGCCACTTGTTGTCAATCACCCGCCAGACGAACCCGGCCTTGAAGATGCAGCGGGTGATTTCCGAGAGGTAGCGGTCATCCCCCAGGGCTTCCAGTTCGCCGGGCTCCGCTATCCGGGGTAGCAGGCTTTGCAGTGCTGATTCACCCCCCTTTCGGGCGGCGGCCTGGTCGTAAAGTCTGGAAAACGCCATGGATAATGCTCCGGTGAATGGGTGTCACAGAAGTCCGTTAACGGGACGGAACCGTTAAGGCTGCTCAGGATGCCACAAAACAGCTGCTATGGGCGCGGACCGGAACACACCGCCTCAACGGGATAACGCCCGAACCGCAGCGACAGGGACCGGTAGTCGTCCGGCAGGACCGCCTTGCGTTTCAGGTGGTGGACGGACAAGGACATCAGGCCTCCCCTCAGGAGATGCCCCGAGACAAGGCCCTCCAGGATTGAACCGTACGCCTGCGCCAGCAATTGCCGACGTTCATCGTCCGACAGCATTGTCAGGCGTTCGCGCCAGTCAGCACATAGGCGCCGTAGCCCACCACCCGGTCCCGGGAGCCGGCGGTGTCACCGGAGTTGCAGAGCGCCAGGGTGCGGATGCCCAGCCCCCGCTGTTTCGCCAGGTACAGCAGGCCGTTGACCGGGTTGCGACCGCAGGCATCGTCGTACTGGATATGCTGGTAGTCCAGGGTTTCGATATGGCGGCTGGTCTGTGCATCCTGCTGTCGGGCGACCTCGTAGGGATGGTAGTGGCTGAGGTCGGAACTGATCACGATCAGGGTCTCCTCACCACCCCACAGGCTCTCGAGCACCTCGGCCATGTGCTCCGGTCCCACCTCGCCGACTACCAGGGGCACCAGGGCGAAGTCGTCAAACAGCATCTGCAGGAACGGCAGGTGCACCTCCAGGCTGTGCTCCAGGCGATGGGCGCTGTCGTGGTAGATCACCTGGGGCAATGACTCGATGGTGGCGATGGCCGCCCGGTCCACCTCGACGTTACCCAGCGGGCTTTCGAAGTACTTCGCCGTGGGCGCGCCAATGCCCCGCAAGGGGACCCGGTGGGATGGCCCAAGCAGGACCACCCGGCGAATCCGGTCCCGCAGGTTGGCCAATCGAGCGTAGGCCCGGGCCGCCACGGCGCCGGAATAGGCGTAGCCGGCATGGGGCACGATGATCGCCTTGGGCGGGGGTGCTTCCTCCACCGGTACGGCATCCAGAAACCCCTTCACCATGGTGGTCAGTTCAACCGGATTGTCGGGATAGAACAACCCGGCGACAGCGGTATGACGATTTGTACCGGACATGGTCATTACCTCCTGCCTGTGATGTGGCCCTGTCTCGCTGGTCTTCAGGCCGGGCGTTTTGACACGGGTTCTGACACACACTATAGATGAGGAGTAAGTGCTCTGTAATCGAAGGCGCGGAGGTCTGACCATGGGCGACACTCCCATCCTGCAGGGCCATCCAGGGGGGTACTGGCATTTCCTCGATGACGGCCGGATCCAGTGCGACCTGTGCCCCCGCTTCTGCAAACTTCATGAAGGCCAGCGGGGGCTGTGCTTTGTCCGTGGACGTCTGAACGACGCCATGGTGCTGACCACCTATGGGCGCTCCAGTGGCTACTGCATTGACCCGATCGAAAAGAAACCCCTGAACCACTTCCTGCCCGGCACCCCGGTGCTCTCGTTCGGCACCGCCGGCTGCAACCTGGCCTGCAAGTTCTGCCAGAACTGGGACATCAGCAAGTCCCGCCAGACCGACGAACTGGCCGACCAGGCCAGCCCCGAGGCCATCGCCCGGGCTGCGGCGGCCAACCGCTGCAAGAGCGTTGCCTTCACCTACAACGACCCGGTCATTTTCCACGAGTATGCCATTGATGTGGCCCAGGCCTGCCACGAGGCCGGGGTCCGCTCAGTGGCCGTCACCGCCGGTTATGTCACGGCGGAACCCCGGGCCGAGTTTTACCGACACATGGACGCCGCCAATGTGGACCTGAAGGCATTCACCGACCGGTTCTATCACCGCATCACCGGGGCCCACCTGGAGCCGGTGCTGGAAACCCTGGAGTACATCCACCACGAGACCGACACCTGGCTGGAACTGACCACGCTACTGATACCGGAACAGAACGACTCCGAACAGGAACTGCACCGGATGACCCGCTGGGTGGTGGAGCACCTGGGGCCGGACGTGCCCATGCACTTCACGGCGTTCCACCCGGACTGGAAGATGATGGACACCCCGCCCACGGAGCCGGCGATCCTGGCCCGGGCCCGCCGTATCGCGCTGGAGAACGGCGTTCGCTATGCCTATACCGGCAATGTCCATGATCATGGCGGCTCCAGTACCTACTGCCACCACTGCGGCGACCTGCTTATCGGTCGCGACTGGTACGAACTGGATGATTGGAATCTCACCGACGATGGCCACTGCCTGAACTGCGGCACCCGATGTGCGGGGGTGTTCGACGGACCGCCAGGGCATTGGGGCGCCCGTAGACAACTGGTCCGCCTGCGGGACTATGTGTAGTCGCGTCATCTCCTGCGGGGACGCCCATAAAGCTCCCGCAGTTCGTCCTTGGCCTGATCCAGCCTCTCCCTCTGGGCATCGGACAGTTGGCTACCGGCACGGTTCATGTAGAACGTCAGCATCGACATGGCCGAGCGGTAGGGGTCTGCCTTGCGTCTTTCACTCTGTTCCGCCGAGGCCTTCAAGGAGCGGGCAATCTCCACCGGATCCTTCAGGGAGAATACCCCTTTCTCCAGATCCAGGGCATCGCTGTTACGGGTAACCTTCTGCGACCAGTTGTCCTGTTTGCCTGCAGACCCGGACGATGTCGCTTTTGTCATGGCAGCACCTCCCGTTATCGGGGCACACCTGCCGCTGGCAGCGGCAGTCTCAACATTACCGACTGTTACAACCAGCCTGATCCCTGAGGGTAGCAGAGGATGGAGGCCTGAAGTCGCCGGTAGATCTGCTATCGTTACGTTAGGTTGTGTGTTGTTGCGGAAACTCTGATACACCGTCAGGGGGAATCCTATGGGACGTATCATCGCGGGGCGTATAGACGTCCAGGAACACGCAGAGGAACTCGTCAGTGCCATACAGGGATTGGGCATCAGCCGTAAGAAGGTCTCTGTCTTTTACGTGAACCCCGATGGCCAACATCAGCTATTACCCATGGGGGGCGACAAGGACCATTCCCCGGGCACTTCCGCATCCGGCAAGGGCGCCTGGATCGGAGCCGGGGCCGGGGCTGCTGCTGGCGCCGCCGTGGGCTCGATTGCCGGACCGGTCGGTACAGCCGCCGGCGCCGGTGTCGGTGCCTATACCGGATCATTGGCCGGCGCCGTGGGTGAAACCGACAAGACCGCGGAATCGGCCGACAAACCCGCCGGCGGATCACGCATCGCCGATCGTCAGGCAGGGCTGCATGTGGCGGCCGAAGTCAGCAGTAGGTGTCGTCAGGATGTGGTGGCACTGATCCGTCAGTACGAAGGCGAGCAGATCGAAGACACTCCGGGCCGTATCGAGGATGGCGAGTGGGTCGACTTTGACCCCACCCAGCCGGTAAACCTGGCCTCCTGAGAACCAGCGCTCATCGGGGATGCCATCCGGCAAACTCACTCCGGCTCCATCCGTAATGCCGACCGGCTTCCCTTTTTGTTCCGGTGCTTCATCCCCACAGCCCTGACAGGGGCCAATATCAGGCCCTTTCTGACACTTCATCAACCGGGACGGAAGACGGATGCAGAGAACCATTGTCAGCCTGTCATCACTGATCCTGAGTATCATCCTGCTCATCATGGGCAATGCCTACCTGATGACCCTGCTCGGGTTAAGGCTCAGTATCGAGGACTTCAATGCCAGCGTGATCGGCTGGATCCTGGCGTTCTATTCCATCGGCTTCGTGGCGGGTACGCTCTATGCCGGTCGGATTATCGAGAAGGTGGGCCACATCCGTGCGTTCGCGGTACTTGCTGCGGTACTGGCCGCCTCGATACTGATCTACCCGATGCTGGTGCAGGCGGGCCTGTGGGGCGTCCTCAGGGCGGTGGGCGGTTTTGCCATGGCGGGCCTGATGATCGTGATGGAGAGCTGGTTCAGCAGCCGGGCCGACAACCGCAACCGGGCCAGCCTGTTTGCCGTCTACCAGATCATCTTCTTCCTCTCCACGGCTGGCGGCCAGGTGCTGATCCGGGTAGCCGATCCGGCAGGCTTTGTCCCCTTCTCCCTGGCCACTATCCTTGTTGTGCTGGCGCTGACTCCCCTGTCCATGACCCGCCGGGAGTCCCCCACCATTACCCAGGGTGAGCGGCTGTCCCTGCCCAAACTGTATCGGAAATCCCCCACCGGTACCCTGGGCGCCCTGATCGCAGGGCTGCTGATCAGCGCCTTCTATGCCATGGGCCCGGTCTATGCGGACCGTATCGGTCTTGACCTGAACCAGGTATCCAACTTCATGGCCGCCGCCATCATAGGGGCCATGATCCTGGCCTGGCCCATCGGCCAGTTGTGCGACCGTTTTGACCGTTACCGGGTGATGCTGGTGTCCGCGGTAGTCGCCGCCCTCTGCAGCGTGGCGGCGGCCATTATTGGTGGCATGAACATGGTGGTGCTGGTGTTTTTCGTGGGCCTGTACATGGGCATCAGCGCAGCCATCTACCCCATTGCCGTCGCCATCACCAACGACCTGATGGAAACCCACCAGATCACCGCCGCCAGCACTGCCCTGCTGCTGAGCTACGGGCTGGGCAGCATTATCGGGCCCCTGGTCAGCGCCCTGTTCATGGATTTCCTGGGCCCCCGGGGCCTGTTTATTAGCAACGCCCTGATGCTGGGAGGCCTGGTTCTGTTCATGGTGGCCGGACCGAAGCGCCGCCATCCGACGGTGGAAGAGCAGGAGCAGTATTACACCACCATGCCGGAAGCGGCGCTGGGTATGGAGGAGCTAGACCCGAGGAATACCGGGTTCGAGGAAACGGCGGACACCGATGGCGCGGAAGATCCGGAACAGACGACCGGGCGGGACAGGGATTAGTCCCCCGCGCCCGCCAACGGCTCTGCCGGACGGCTGACGATGACTTGCTATTCACTCTGCACAATATTGGTCACCAACCGCCCTACCTCGGCGTGCACCGCGCTGCGGGCATCGTTCGATTGGTCGGAACCGGAGTAGTAGGCCGCAATCAGGACCGGACCGGCATCCGGTCGCCAGACAATGGCGACGTCATTGCTGGCGCCATTGGCCCCGCTGCCGGTCTTGTCCCCTACCGTCCATTGCGGGTCCAGGCCGGCCCGGAGCTTGCTGTCCCCGGTGGTGTTGCGGATCAGCCAGTCATGCAGCTGTTCCCTGGACCCGGTGGACAAGGCCTCACCCAGCAGTACCGTTTCCATCAGGCCCAGCATGGCGACAGGCGTTGTGGTGTCCCTTTTATCCCCTGGCAGGTTGGTGTTCAGGCCCGGCTCGTTCCGGTCCAGCCGGGACACGGTGTCGCCCTGGGAGCGCATGTACGAGGTCAGCCCTGCCGGGCCGCCGATAGTTTCCAGCAGTAGGTTGGCGGCGGTGTTGTCGCTGTAACGGATGGAGGCATCGCTCAACTCGGCCACTGTCATTTCTCCCTCGTGCAGGTGCTCTTTCGCCACCGGCGCGTAGGAGAGGATATCGCTGTCGTCGTAGCGAACCGGGCGGTCCAGGGTCTCCTCACCCGCATCCACCCGGGCCAGGACCGCCGCCACCAGTACCCACTTGAAGGTGCTGGTCATGGCGAAGCGTTCATCAGCCCGATACCCGAACCGCCGACCGGTTTCCGTATCCAGAACCGCCACACCCAGGCGGCCACCATGGGTGGACTCAAGGATTGCCAATGACTGCTGAAAGCGGTCGTTCGCAGACGTGCGGACTTCGGCACAAGTCACGTCAACGGTTAACAACAGAGCCACGAGAGCGGCTAGCAGTTCAAACGGGCGTCTTCGTTGGGTCGTTGCGCTTACCATTGATGGATATCCTCGGCTTTGGTGGGAACAGGCAAAGCGAAGGATACCTTGTGATGGACAAGCAAAGACGGTGGAAGCATGACAAATTGTGGCGAAATATGGCGAGCTTGTTGAGGACGGATAGCCGAACCACAGACTATCGTCTGACTGAACAGATCGGCTCCCGTGGTCTATTCTTCTAGACACGCTGGTCGACGAGCTCGCCCCGACAGCCACACCGCAATCCCACTGTCACCTGACTGCGGTATAGCTGTCCAGGGTGACTCACTCCAGTCCCCCAACCCATAACACCGATCGTCAGGGAAGAAGTATCATGGCGGCCCACATTGAAAAATCAGACCTTGAAGCCCTACCCGTCCTTTCCTACCAGGCCCTTCGCCCGCAAATAAGATCCGGCGACCTGCTGTTCACCTCCGGCGACTACCTGGTCTCGAAAGCCATCCAGACCATGACCGGCAGCGCCTGGAGCCACGTGGGCATCGTCTTCCACATCGAGGCCATTGACCGCATCCTGCTGCTGGAAAGTGTCGAGGATATGGGGGTCCGCTTCGCCCCACTGTCCAAGTACCTGAAGAACTACGAGAACGGAAAACCCTACAAAGGGCGCGTCGCCATTGCCCGCTGCGATGACATCACACCCGACATGGTCCGAACGCTATCCGTTTTTGGTGTGGACGAGCTGACCCGGCCCTATGACACGGACGAAATCGCCAATGTGCTCGCCCGTATCACCCTGGGCAAGGGCAAACGCAAGCGGGACCGGGAGTACATCTGCTCGGAGCTGGTCTACGAATGCTTCGCCCACGCCGGCAAGGAGTTCCGCTACAACCGGAAGGGGTTTATCAGCCCCCAGGATATCTGGCTGGATGACCGGCTTTCACTGCTTGGCCGGATTCTGTAGGCAATAGCCCTGGTAGCCGACGGCGTCGATTACGCGACGGTCAGGACCATAGCTGACCCTGCAATGATAGGATGGGCCGCAATGGTGGTTGATACGCTTGGCCAGTCATCAGCGAATGGTCGTTGCTTCAGTTCCGATCTCACCTTTACTTCTCAAATCATGGGCAGCAAATGAAAAAACACACTCTCTCCCTGTCGGCACTGGTGCTGGCTCTCGGCTTCAGCGTTCCGGCGTTTGCCGCTCCCGCCGACAATCCACTCTGTGCCGACAAGGAAGCGGAGGTAGAACGGCAAATGGACATGGCTCGCGAACAAGGCAACCGGGATCGGCTCCGGGGCCTGGAAACCTCGCTGGAGCAAATCCGCACCCATTGCACCGACGAGGAACTGCTGGCCGACGCCGAGGAAGAGGTCCGGGACAGCCTGGAGGATCAGGAAGAGCAAAGGCAGGAACTCGAGGAGGCGCTCCAGGCAGGTGACGTCGACAAGGTGGAGGACCGCCAGGAAGACCTGAAAGAGGCCACGGAAGAGCTTGAGGAGCACATACGGGAGCTGGAAGCACTACGCAGCCGGGCGGCCCGGTAGCGCCAGCTCTCCGTCGGGGCCGGCCCTGCTAAACCTTTCCCCTGGCCGGCATCACTCCCCGGCCGGTGTCGGTCGCACCAGGATCTCGTTCACATCCACGTGGGCGGGCTGGGCCAGAGCGTAGGTGACGGCGCGGGCAATGTCCTCCGGCGCCAGCGCGTGTTTCGGGGGCTGGTCAAAGAAGGGGGTGTCTACCATGCCCGGCTCAATCAGGGTGACGCGGATGCCGCTGCCCCGAATCTCCTCCCGCACGCCGTAGCCGATGGCGGATACCGCCCATTTGGTGGCGCTGTACATGGAGCCGGAAATGGTGACCCGGCCTGCTGCGGAACCGGTGATCAGGATGTGTCCCCGGGACTCCTTCAGTGCCGGCATACAGACCTGCAGCGTGATGCCCACGCCCAGGATATTGGTGAGGATCATATCCTTCCAGACTTCGGGATCAGCCCCGGAGAAGCCGCCCGGTTCGCCGCCGCGACCGGCATTGGCAAACACCGCATCAATACGACCGAACCTGGCCAGTGCCTTGTCCACCATGGCTTTCTGGTCGCCGACGGACTGTACGTCACAGGCCGTGATGGCCACCCTCTCCTCGCCGCCCAGTTCCCGCTGGAGCGACTGGAGTTTATCTTCGGAGCGAGCTGCCAGCATCAGGCGATAACCTTCCTTCGCTGCTGCTCTCGCGGTCTCGGCGCCGATACCGGAGGACGCACCGGTGATCAGAAGTACGGGGCTGTTGGAGTCTGTCATGATATCTCCTCATTATCATTGGGGGATGCATTACAGCCTTATCCACAGCGGCACATACGTCCAGCGACGGGGAGCCGATCGGAAAAGCCGTAACCACAGAAATGGCCCGGATCACACCGCCCTGGCTGAGGCTCCGTCCCTCAGTTCCAGCAGCGCGCTTCGCACATACCCACCCAGCGCGTCGCTCACCGGTGCCCGGGCCCGTTCCACAAGCACAATCTGATAGTCCGCCAGCGCTGGCAAACCATCCCGATCCAGCCGGCGCAGCGGTGCCCGCACCAGGCTGCGTGGGAATGGTGCCACCGCCAGGTCCGCCATCATCGCCGCCTCCTGCCCCGAACAGTGGTCACAGTTGAACGCGACCCGGTAGGAAATGCCCGCCCGGTCGAGGGCATCCAGCGCTGTCTTGCGCCACACGCAGCCCTGGTTCGCCAGGGCCACTGGCAGTGGTGAGCGATGCGCGGCCACGCCATCTTCCCGGCCCGCCCACACCAGCGGCTCCGTGTGTACCACCTCTCCCCTTGCCGGCTGGTTATGGTTACCCGCCGTCACAAGCACCAGATCCAGCTCGCCGGCATCCAGGCGCGCCAGGTTCTGTTCGCTGGAGCCAACCACCACATCCACCTGGACTGCCGGGTGCGAACGGGCAAACCGTGATAACACCCCGGGCAGGATGCGGGTACCCACATCGTCCGTGGTGCCGAGACCGACCCGCCCTTCCAGTGCTGGTGACAGGAACTGCTGGACGGCCTCCTCGTTGAGACGCAGGAACCGCCTCCCATAACCGAGCAGCACCTCCCCTTCGGAAGTGAGCCTGACCTGTCGGGCCTCGCGCACGAACAGTGCCTGCCCCAGGATCTCCTCCAGGCGCTTTATCTGCATACTCAGTGCCGAGGGCGTGCGATGAACCTGCCGTGCGGCGCGGGTAAAACTGCCACTTTCGGCGATGGCAACGAAGGTCCTGAGCACATCGATGTCCAGCAAAGGCAGGTTGGCGGTATTGAGTGTGGAAACGGAAGCGTCCATCTGAGCCCTCACCTTCTGAATTCTAACCTTTCAATTTTACTTAAAGGACACCTTAAATCTTTTCGTTTGTCTTATCAATCTGCCCGACCCATCCTGTTTGCAAAGGACGGGAGGCCAACAGAAGCGCGAGGCTTCCTTAGCCAGCACACCCTCGAACGACAGAACAGAGGAGGCCAGCACCATGAACCACAACCACACATTCCAGCGCCCACAACCAACACCGGAATCCCCCCGGAAGCCACCGCGGCTGGACCTGTATATGCCCGCCACGCCTCCGCTGGCGTCGCTGTCAGTGCTCGAATTCTGGGTGCGGATGGTATGGCGCCGGCTGAGGTTCCGCCGCCGCAGTGCTCCCTTGCTCAAGGCATCGGACACGGTGTTACAGGATGTCGGTCTGGATCGGAGCGATATCGAATGGGCCCTCAAACTGCCGCTGAAGGTGGATGCCCTGAAGGCCCTGGCCAGGTGCCGGCGGGCACGGCGGCAGTACCTGGGCGAACCATACGGAACACAATCCTGTTCTTCCGGTGACAGCGCTGGAACAACAGTCACCGTCACCGGAAAACCGGCACCCACCCGCCCTGACGGCGCAACCGTCGCGACAGGTTGCTGAAGCGGCCAAACCTTTGTGGAGGGGAACACTCTCATCGACGTATTCCCCTCCATGATTCATTCCTCTCTGCAGTTGTTTATCATCAGCTAGACTGGTGCCCCATTCGAGTTGTTCATTAACACGCAAGGAAGTGGCTGTCGCACATCCAGCAGGGAGGATGACCAATATGGCGGGATATCCGTGGACGCGTTGATCACGGCGGGGGCCCGTGCCCTGGCGGCGGGCGACCCGATCGGCGCCCTTAACCGGGTTGCCCTGCGCGATGATCCGCCGGCACTGGCGCTGCGGGGCATTGCCATGGCCCAGCGTGGGGATTTCGGGCGTGCCAGGGTGCTCCTGCAACGGGCCCGGCGCTCCTTTGGCCGCAAGGAGGCCCTTGCCCGGGCCAGGTGCACCATCGCCGAGGCGGAAGTGGCACTGGCCTCCCGGGACCTGGGCTGGCCCGCCGATGCGGTCGACCGGGCACGGCAGACACTGGAACAGCACGGTGACCGGGCCAACGCCGCCCACGCCGGTTACCTGGAGGCCAGGCGCCAGTTGCTGATCGGGCATATCGACGACGCCGAAGCCACCCTCGCCCGGCTCGAGCCCACGGACTTTCCCCCACCATTGTTAGCGGTCCACGAACTCCTGACGGCAGGCATTGCCCTGCGACGACTTCAGACCCGACCTACACGGGCGGCACTCAACCGGGCCCGACAGGCGGCCGACGAGTCAGGCATCCCGGCACTGGCCGGTGAGGTGGATAACGCCTTCCAGGTGCTGGAGGCGCCGGCAGCCCGACGGGTGTCGATGGGGAGCGAATCCCCAATGCGGCTGGAAGAGGTGGAGGCCCTGTTCGCCTCGGACACCCTGGTGGTGGACGCCTGCCGGTACCTGGTACGTCATCGCGATCAGGTGGTTTCCCTGGCCGGTCGCCCGGTGCTGTTCACCCTTGCCCGCATCCTGGCCGACGCCTGGCCGGTGGAGGTCTCCCGGGACACCCTGACCCACCGCGCCTTCCGGCTGGAACCCACGGATGAATCCCTGCGGGTGCGGCTGCGGGTGGAAATGGGGCGGCTGCGTACCGCCCTTCAGCCCCTGGCCAGCGTCAGCGCCACCGGGGGCGGCTATGCCCTGACACCCCGGAAGGGCCAGGACGTGACGCTACTCGCTCCCCCGGTGGACGACAGGCACGGGGCGGTACTGGCCCTGCTGGTGGATGGCGAGGCCTGGTCCAGCTCGTCCCTCGCCATTGCCCTGGGCACCAGCCAGCGCACCGTGCAGCGGGCCCTGGATGCCCTGGCGCAGGCGGGCAAGGTGCAGGCTTTCGGGCGCGGGCGGGCCCGGCGCTGGACCACGCCATCGGTGCCGGGATTCACGACAACCTTGTTACTCCCGTCGCCACTGCCGGTGCATTAGGCTGTTGTTGACGCTGCCAGCCATCAGGCGACGGCAGCCCCACCTCAATCAGCGAAAGGAATGCCCCAATGAAACAATCCAATGCCGACATTATCGACGAATATGGCCCCTTCCCGGAGGTCGATGCGGTTCATGGTGTCAGTTACGACGGTAAGCATGTCTGGTTTGCCGTGGGTGACCGGCTGCTCGCCCTGGACCCTGCGAGCAGCACACTCCAGCGCACCCTCAATGTGACGGCCAATGCAGGGACCGCCTGGGACGGCACGCATCTATACCAGATTGCCGAGGATCGTATCCAGAA
This sequence comes from Marinobacter sp. OP 3.4, assembly GCF_036224885.1. Taxonomy (NCBI): domain Bacteria; kingdom Pseudomonadati; phylum Pseudomonadota; class Gammaproteobacteria; order Pseudomonadales; family Marinobacteraceae; genus Marinobacter; species Marinobacter sp. OP 3.4. The sequence continues at coordinate 29,617 of NZ_JAVVLT010000042.1, read as the reverse complement.
GCTGGACCCTGGCACCGGCGAGGTGCTGTCCACCATCCCGGCCCCCGGTAGCAGCAGTTCCGGCATGGCCTGGGCGGAAGGCAGTCTGTGGGTCGGGCAGTACCGGGACCGCAGGATCCATCAGGTGGACCCGGCAACCGGCGATATCCTGCGCACCATTGAAAGCAGCCGTTTCGTGACCGGTGTTACCTGGGTGGACGGGGAACTCTGGCATGGTTGCTGGGAAGATGACGAAAGCGAGCTTATGCACATCGACCCCGACACCGGTGAAGCCCTGGAAAAACTGACCATGCCGGCGGACACGGGTGTCTCCGGGCTCGAATCCGACGGCAGCGGCCGTTTCTTCTGTGGTGGTGGCACCAGTGGTAAGATCAGGGTGGTGCGACGCCCCCAGGGGTAGGGTCAAAAGGGCCTGGCCCGGGTGTTTGCGCCGTTCACGACATAAACGGTATCTGGTTATCTATGAGCAGCACAACGGCCCGCATAGCCTTCCTCTATCCCGGCCACGCCGCCGAGGACGACTACCCGCGACTGGCGCGGATGGTCTCCCCGGCGGCGGATGTCACCGTTATCCATACCGCGTTTGACGAGGATGCCCATACCGTGGCGGCACTCACGGAGATGGGCAGCCCTCGGCGCCTGACCGAAGGCGCCGGACAGCTGGAGAACCAGGACCTGGACGCCGTGCTCTGGACCTCCACCAGCGCCAGCTTCGTGCGTGGTATCGACGGCATCCGGGAACAGATCGAGACCCTGGAACACCTGCTCCATATCCCGGCGTCCACCACCGCCATGGCCTTTGCCCGGGCCATTACCGCCCTCGACGCCAAGCGTGTCGCCATCGCTGCCAGCTATCCCCGGGATATCGCCCTGCTGTTCCAGGCGTTTCTGGAGCACTTCGATATCGAGGTGGTATCTGTCGCCAGTCACGACATTATCACCGCCACTGAGGTGGGCACCCTGGACAGGGAGGCAGTGCTCGGGTTCGCCACCGACAACAACCACCCGGACGCCGATGTCCTGCTGGTGCCGGACACCGCCCTGCACTCCGCCGCCTGGCTGGAAGACCTGGAAGCGGCGGCGGGCAAACCGGTGCTGACCGCCAATCAGGTCAGCTTCTGGGAAGGGCTGAGGTTATGCGGCCGGCTCAGCCCCCAGTCCGGCCTTGGTGCCCTGTTCCGGATGGATCCCCTGGGGTGATGGGGTGTCGCTAGGCGCGGCCCAGGAACTTCCGTTCCTCCACGTTGACCCGGATCCGGTCCCCCGTGGAGATATGCTCCGGCACCTGCACCACCAGGCCCGTGGTCAGCTTCGCCGGCTTGGTACGGGCCGTGGCTGAGCCGCCCTTGATCGACGGGTCCGTCTCGGCAATTTCCAGGTCCACCGTGGGCGGCAGGTCGATGGCCACCGGCGCATCGTTCAGCAGGATCACCATCACCCCCTGGGTTTCCTCGGTGATGAACAGCAGCTCGTCGGCGATGGCTTCCCGGTTCAGGCTGTACTGGGTGTAGTCCTCCGTGTCCATGAACACATACTCATCACCATCGGAGTAGGAAAAGGCCGATGGGCGGCGAACCAGGTCCGCCAGGTTGAGCATATCGGAATCCTTGAAGGTCTCATCCAGCTTGGCACTGGTCACCACATCGTACATGCGCATGCGGTAGAGACTGCCCCCGGCACGCCCCTGGGGCACCGAGCGCTCGATATCCTTGACGAAGTAGACCCTGCCATCGTATTCAACGGCCTGATTTTTCCTGATTTCACTGGCTTTTGGCATTGCTGTCCGTCCTGCAACCGTAAAGTGGGATGAAAAGGCTTGCTGATATAGCACGACTGGCGCCAACAATCGACAGGCAGGGCACGGTGCCAGGAAAATTTTCTGGCACCTCCCAGGGACGGCAGCGCTTACAGACTGGCGAGGGACTCGGCGATCCCGTCGTCCCCCGACAGCAGGTCGAAGGTTTTGTGCACGGTGTTGTCCGCATCCAGCGTGGCGAGCAGCACGGCGGCCACATCCTCACGGGGAATCGAGCCGGTCCGGTCAAGCCGGGAGCGGAGTTCGACCCGCCCGGTACCGGGGTCGTTGGTCAGGGGGCCGGGGCGAACCAGGGTGAAATCCAGACTGCTGGCCCGCAGGTGTTCGTCCGCCTTCTGCTTGGCCCGCAGGTAGTGATGTATCTTCTCCGGGGCCTTCTCCGGCGCATCGGCCCGCATGCTGCTGACCATGAGGAAGCGCTTTACGCCGGCCGCCTCGGCCGCATCAATCAGGCGGATGGCACCGTTCTGGTCCACATCGATGGTCTTGTCCGGGCCGGTATGGGGGCCGGAGCCTGCGGTGAACACCACCGCGTCGCAGTCCTTCAGGGCATGGCTACAGTCCTGCTCCAGGTCCGCCACCACGGTTTCGGCGGCACCCAGTTCCTCCATGGTCTTCGCCTGCTCGGGATTCCGGACCATGGCCCGGGCGGAATGCGGGCTGCCGGCCATCTGCCGGACAAGGTGCTGGCCGATCTTGCCATTGGCACCGGCAATAAGAACACGCATGGTTCACCTCCTGATCATTGGCGGGATAGTCCTGTCTTACTGCGTCCGGCAACAGCGTCTTTCAAGCCGGAGGCCTCGGAAGAGGTTGGGGTTCGGTGTAACTATCGCCACTGCCCCCGATTATCATCCCGGACCGTTACCAGGCGAGCCGGTCGGGTTCGCCAGTCATCTCCAGCAGCCGCCTGCGGGTCGTATCCCGTAGCCGGATGGCGGAGGCCCAGTCCTCCCCGGTTGGCTCGATGGCCTCCCCCACGATGACGTCCACCGCACCCGGCCGGGGATTCCACCGATCCGCCGGTAACTTGGCGCGGGTTCCCCTGAGCGCGATGGGGATGATCGGTTCCCGGAGCAGCGACGCGGTCATGAAGGCGCCCATATGGAAGGGTCGCAACCCCGGGGCGGCATCAAAGCTGCCTTCGGCGAAGAACACCAGGCGCCGGTCACGACCGCGCTCGGCAATCTGTCGTGAGCCCCGGACACTGGCCTCACCGCTGGCGCGCTCGATGGTTTCCACACCGATCCTGTCCATAAAACGCCGCAGCACGGCGAACCGGCGCAACTCGGCCTTGGCCAGGAAAGCGATGGGGAATGGCGCCAGCGCGGTCATAACGAACGCATCGATATAGCTGCAATGGTTGGCCACAATCACACAGCCGCCGGGAGCCTGCTTCAGCCCATCACCACCGTGGACCCGCAGGCGGGTGCCGGTCAGCAAGGCCAGCAGCCTGGCAGCCCGATGACACAGCCGCCAGCGCCAGCGCAATCGGGGCAGGATATTGACCAGGGCCACCACGGGCACACTGACCAGGACCAGGGCTACCCAGGCCCAGCCAGAATAGAGCCAACGCCCCACGCCGGTGACCAGGCGTCTGGCCTGTTGCGGCCAGCTACCACGGGCCAGGCGTGCCAGTTGGCGCCATACCGGTACCGGCTTGCGCTCGAGCTCACCCCGTTCATAACGCAGGCGGGCTTCATGGCGCCGCAGCTTGCCGCTGGTGGTCTTGGGAACGCTGCGGGGCCTGACGATAACCACGTCATCCACATCAATGCCCAGTGACTCCCGCGCAATACGGGCAATATCGTCCCTGAGCCGGTCGCGGACCTCACGGTCGGTGGACCTTGTCTCAGCCACCACTACCAGCTTCTCGCCCTGGCGCTCCCCCATGCCGGTGGCGAAGGCCACCACGCAGCCACTCCTGACGTTCTCCAGTTTACCCACCGTTTCTTCGATCTCACCGGGATAGAGGTTGCGGCCTGCGCGCACAATCAGGTCCTTGTTGCGACCGGTCAAATAGAGCTCGCCATCGGCGATGTAGCCGCGATCACCGGTATTCAGCCAGTCACCCTCGAACAGTTTGGCGGTCTCTTCATCATTACGGAAATAACCAACCGTGGCGGAGGGTCCGGTGAACTGCAGCGCTCCCTCGTGGCGTTCCGGCAGTTCCTCGCCGCCGGCATCGACGATCCGTATACGGTGACCGGGAATGGGCCTGCCGCAGGACACGAAGCGCAGTGGATTTCCTGCCCCGGCGCCCGCCGGACGGGCCTCGCCCTGCTCCTGGAACCGGTCACGGTCGACCTCGTCGATCACCGGTTCCCTGGGCTCCGCCGGAAAAGTCAGCGCGACGCAGTTCTCCGCCAGGCCGTAGACCGGCGCCATGGCTTCAGGCCGGAACCCGTAGGGTCTGAAGCGTTCGATAAAGCGCTCCACCGTATCCGGGCTCACAGCCTCCGCCCCATTGAAGGCCACCCGCCAGGAGCTCAGGTCCAGCCCCTCCAGGTCACTGTCGTCCAGGCGCCGGAGGCAGAGCTCGTAACCGAAGTTGGGCGCCGGCGACAGCGTGCCGCCAAACTGGTGGATCGCCCATAGCCAGTAACGGGGCCGGGCCAGGAACAGCAGCGGCGACATGATCACCAGGTGCATGCCATACCACAGGCTGGACAGGCAGGTGCCGATCAGCCCCATGTCATGGTAGAGCGGCAGCCAACTGACGAAGACATCGTCCTGGTCCACCCGCAGCACCTCATTGGCGGCACGGATATTGGCAAACAGGTTGGCATGACTGAGCTGGACGCCCTTGGGATGGCCGGTGCTGCCGGAGGTGTATTGCAGGAAGGCGACGTCCCCGGCCCCAGGGCCACCAACCGGTCGCTCCAGCGGATGGGTCCAGAGTTCATCCGGCGTCACCACGTGCCTGAGGGTTGGCACCATCCCCTTGATCAGGGACGCCAGCTTGCGGGCCTCCGGCAGGGTGATCATGACCCGCACCTGGGCATTGTTGAGGATATCCGCCTGCCGGCGCAGGTGTTCCTCAAGCTGGGACGCCCGCGCGGGTGGGTAGAGCGGCACCGGAATGCCGTTGGCGTAGAGTGCACCAAAGAAGCCATGGAAATAGTCGTGGCCGGTGGGCAGCATCAGCGCCACGGTATCCCGCTGCCGCAGGTCATGCTGGAACAGCCCATTGGCAACCCGCAGCGCTCCCGTGTGCAGCTCGCCAAACGTCAGTGGGGCGACATCGTCATAGCTGCGGATCCAGTGCAGGTACGTCCGCCCGGGATGCTGCCGGTTGTGCCATTGGAGGGCATCCTGCAGGGTGTCGAAATCCGGTACCTGGAAATGCTCGCGGTCCTCTTCGGTATCCTCCAGGCCTTCCGTGCCGGAACGACCACCAGCGGACTCCGGCTGCTCGCCCCGCAACCGTGCCACCGCATCCAGGATATCCCGCGGAGTGTCGGCATTGCTTAGCAACTCTTCGGGCAACTGGACCGAGAACCGGCGTTCCACATTCACCAGCAGTTCCGCCCTGCCCAGGCTGTCCAGCCCCAGGTCGCGTTCCAGTTGACTGTCCAGGGTCAGCCCGGTATCCCGTCGGTTCCCCGGCTCGCCATGTTGCAGGATCTCGTCCAGCGCGGTCATCATGGTCTCAACCATGGTGTCGCGATGTTCCTGTTCCGGCATAGCCACTCCAGTGGGGACATTGACGCTGGCGCCGCCCAGGGGACGTTTTCCCATAAGCTGCTGACAGCCCAGCCTTTGTCGGCTATTTTCAGATAAGGATAGTAATTCCGGGGGTGTTTACCAATCCATCTCCCTTCAACCAGGCAAAACACCCATGCAACTCCAGGCATTAACCGTTCTGCAAGAGAATGACCGTGGTCGGGATTTCATCGTAGGTGATCTCCACGGTTGCTACGACGCCCTCATGCGACAACTGGACGCCAGGGGGTTCGACCCGGCGGCGGACCGCCTGCTCTCCGTGGGCGACCTGGTCGACCGGGGGCCGGACTCCCGGCGTTGCCTGCAACTGGTCCGGGAACCCTGGTTCCATAGCGTCTGGGGCAATCATGAAGACCTGATGCTGAGGGGGCTGGCCACCTCCCGGAACTCCCCCGATTTCCGGTTGTGGATGCTCAATGGCGGCGATTGGGTGCTGGAGGCGGACCGGGACGACCTCAAGCAGCGGATCACAGCCCATGCTGCAGCAGCCTCGCTGGCCATGGAAATTCCCGTGGCAGGCCAGAGGGTTGGCGTGGTCCATGCGGAGGTTCCCGGGGACCGATGGGCATGCTGGACCCCGCCCCTTTCGGATGAGGACCGGCAATACGCCATCTGGGGCCGGACAACCCTGACCAACGTGATCCGTGGCCAGCCTGCCCCGCCGGTCAGCGGCATTGACCACGTGTTCTTCGGACACACGCCCCTGGCCGCCCCCACGCACCTGGCCAACCGCTTCTACATCGATACCGGCGGAGGCTACCCGGGCGGCGAGCCCACGCTGTTTGAGCTGACGGAGGTCATCAACCGAAACCTTGGCTCATCGCCGGAACCGTTTCGCCCAACCTACTAGTCTCCCGTCAGAGCCGCTCCTGCAGGGCATCGATAAAGCCGTACAGATCCACCACCTTCTCGGAGCCCGGGTCGGTGGTCTTGCCTTTGAGGTCGGCGGTGATAATGCCGTCGGCCACGGTATCCTTGAGGGCCTGTTTGAGCGCCAGCGCATACCTCGCCAGTTCGTCGTTGCCTTCGTTCAGCGCGAGGGTTTCCAGGGCGTTGCCCAGGGCATAGACCAGTGCCGAGGGGTTGAAGTGGGCCTCCTTTCCGCCGCTTTCCTGATACCGGACGTACAGGTCATGGGCGGTACCGTGGGGCGCCTCGAAGAGCATGGTGCCCTCCTGGCTTTCAATGATCGAACTGGCGGTGGCCAGGCTGCCGCCCAGGGCGGCGGAGATGTCCGAGAAAATGTCCCCATCCAGGTTCTGGGACGGGTACAGTGCGTTCCGGGGCGGGTCGGTGATCATCTTGATGAGCTGGCTGGAGGGCCGCATGATCATGAAGGAAGGCGGCGGTGTGTCCTCCTTGGCCAGTTCCCGGCGTACTTCGGTGATGACATTGCTGAAGACTTCGTCGTACTCCATGTATTCACGTTTCAGACCGAAGTAGACTTCCTTCTGCTTGCGTGATGCGTCGCGGAAGACCTGGCTGACCCAGTCCTTGATGGCCCTGCGGTCGTTGGACATCAGCAGCATGGGGTCGCCCTTCCTGACATGCCTGGCATGCCGCTCCTCACCGTCCACCACCACCTTGACGATGCCGTCTTCCCGGGCGGGCTCGTTGAAGCTACCGTACTGGTCACCACCGCCGGCGCTCATGCGGGAGATGGACACATGGGCATTGCGGGGCGGGATGCCGTGGAGCTTCAACTGGTTGACCAATTTGAAGAGTTTGCGGCCAGTGGTGTTGTCCGGCACTCCCCACAGGGCGCGGTCCGGCGGGTTGGATACGATCCGCGCCGCCTGGGCATCGATCAGTTCGTAATGGAAGGCCAGGCCGAGGGCTTCCACTTTCTCCTGGTAGTCGCTCCGGTAGATGCCCTCAACGATGGCCCGCATGGCGCCGTCATAGCCGGGGATCACTGTGTCCTTCAGGCCCAGGTAGATGTCCCGTTTCTCATCAATGGCCCGCTGGAAAAACCGGTGCGCCCAGTCCGCGATGTCGTCAACACTGTTGGTGGCAAGCAGCAGCGGATCGCCCTTGCTGATCTCCCGGCGATGCAGTTCCTCCGGGTCGCCACTGCTGCCCACGAAGAGCAGCTTGATGATGCCCGTGGCCCGGGACAGCTCGTTGAAGCTGTCCTTGATGCCGCCGTCGTCCATGGTCATCACCTCGATGTCGCGGCCGACCCATTCGGGCCGGCGCACCCGGATATTGCGGAACTGGATATCCTCCCGGGTAATGTTACCTCCAATACCCTTGCGGATGGCGCCATTCGGTGACTTGGTCGCCAGCGGGTCCAGGGCGCTGCCGTCCACATCCGGGTGCTTGCTGAGCAGCTCATTGAGCTGGCTCCGGTTGACGGTGATACCGGCGTTCTTGATGCCCACACCGTACTCCCGGAGCGCCTCAATGGCCTCTGTCACCGCATGGCCGTTGGTCACCAGGCGGTTCTCGGCGGAGAGATCGATTTCCCTGAGTTCGATAGCCAACCGTGAGGAAACGAAGGTCTTCAGCAGTTCCTCGAACGCCACCTGGGCCATCTCGTCGCCATGGAGGATGACCAGTGGTGATGCTACCTGGATCTTGTTGCTCATTGCTTGCTCCCTTCGGTTGTCCCGTGATCCGGCTGTCAAAAGTGGACCCGTCACTACTAACCCTACGACGGATTACGCCGTGGTCAAGAAAACCGGGCTGCCACAGATTTTCGATCTATACCCTTTATCATCATTTGAAATGATGACTCGAATACGATTAAACAATTTTTCTGAGCAGCCTAACTCCTCAATAATACAACCATCGAGATCAGCGAAGGCTACTGAACGCTGATACCCGGCTCAACCAAATAGTCGTTTAAGAGGAATTTTATTATGTTCGGTATCAATGCAAACGTGAAGAAAACCGCTGCCATCGCCGCCATCGCTGTTGCCGGTGTCCTCGGTGCCGCCAACGCCAGCGCACAGCAGGTGTGGATGGAAGAGGTCCTGGACCAGCAGCTGCAGGCATCCCAGGAAGAGCACGACACCAAGGCGGCTGAAACTGTCGACAGCAAAGTTGAAGAGAAGGTCGACAGCAGCGCATCATGATCGGCTGACAGGGCCCTGACCATCACCGGCCAGGGCCCTTCGTCTTCCATAGCCACCAATCAACACCCATTTCTCCGCCCTGCTTACTGCCCTGCCCCAATCGTCATCCGTTTAACGCACGCCCCATCAATGCCCTTTCTAACCTGACCGTGACCCGGTGACCCCGGACAAACTGCAAGAAGTAGTATGGCCCATCCGGGATGTTAAACGATCACACCGGCCACTGGATGCTCTGTGGCAACTGGCACTCCTGCGTATGTCAACACATACTGCGTCAATACCAATAACAGGGAGACGAGACTGTGCACAGCCAGGAAACCAGCACCAAACGCACCAGCATTGATATCGGATTGGGCTACTACCAGGATATCGAAGGGCTGTTCCGGTTCGGGGACAACAGCCCATACCTTGATGACGCGATCACCTTCGTATTCAGCCAGACCCTGCAACGGGACCGGTACTTCGGGTCATGGGCCCAGGCCTACCGCAACGGCAATGGCGAGTACCGCCTGAAGGTCACCAGCCCCTGTGATGATGTTTCCCCCTACGAAACCCTGATTCCGCGATACATTGCCGCAGGCAAGCAGGCCCTGACCAGCTACTACGAAAACATCCCCGCTCGGGCACGCACCGGCTGGGAGTTCCTGCTGCCGTTTGGCCTCGCCATGGCGAATGTCAGATCGGTCCAGCTACTGCACTTTCCGCCCCTGGAGACCTTCACCTATAAGGATTACCTGTACTCCCCCACCAACCGGCGTTGGGAATGTCTGCTGGCGCAAAACGGCTTTGACGGGGACGGCAACACCTCGGTGGAACGGATTGTGGATGTGGCCCCCATCGCCGCGCCGGGGGGCGCCGGCAGCGAGCTGAGCGATTACAACCAGGATTTCATCCCCTACACCATGGCGCAGCTAAGGAACTTCCTGACGCCGCTGGCGGAGACCGGCCATGAGCTGACCCAACCGGTGGTCGCCTACGGCGAGCCGGTCCACGACTGGCTCAGGCAGGCCTTTGATCTGTCGAAGACGCCCGGCACCCTGGATATTGTGCAACTGTCGATCCTGGAGGCTGGCCACGGGCAACCGGCAGCAAAGACCTGGGTCCTGTGTGCCAACCATCCCAGCGAATATCTCTATGACACCAACCTGCCGTTAAGCGATGCCTTCAAACCCAACGGCGACTACCCGCCCCCGATCCATGTCATGTGCCAGGACCTGATCGCCGCCGGCTGGCAGGCCCATATGGCCAACCACCCCGATGATGATCCCCACCGGGTCCTGGCCGCCCTGGAGGAACAGTGGGGCTGGGACGCCAGCAGTGGCACAGTGAGGAAGGACAAGGCCGACGCCCTGCTGGCGATCATGAAGGAGCAGAACCAGGCCTTCGGGCTCGACAACAACAGCTTCACACCCACCGAGGCACAAGCCACGGCAAAAGCCTTTGCCCTTAAGCGCTCACCCGATTCGGATCAGTATGCGGCCTACGCCTTCGCCCCCCATGCCGATCAGCCCTTTGCAGAGATACCCATGGCCAGCCACGCCCGTTTTCCCGCCAGCCACCGGCTGATGCAGGTGGGCGGCTACCTGGTGGACTGGACGCCACCAGCGTCCGATGACGACGTTATCCACTACCGGGTGGTGAAGTACGACCGTGACAGCGGCAATCCCCTGGCGGAGAAAACCGTCACCCATGGCACCTGGGACCGGGAGAAGTTCTTCGGCGACTATCGCCCCAACTTTGGCGCCGGTTTCGGGCAGCTCGAACTGATCGGCCTGCCGGGGTATGTCCTCAGTCTTATTCCCGCCGCCGGGCGCCGCACCTACCAGCTCTGGCGCTTCGACCCACAGGCGGAACACGACTGTCTTTCCGCCGGGGAATTCAGCAGCGGCGGTTTCCGGGATATCACGGCCGACCGTGAGCTCTACCCCATCGGCAACTATGTGCTGGACCGCAAGGGTGCCCACTACCGGGTCTGGAGTTTTGATCCCCAGTCCGCCCCGCCGCTGGCACTGCCCACCGTGCAGGAAGGCCACTGGAGCAAGATTGACGACAGCGACGCCATGGCCGTGGTGGGCGGGTACCTGGTCACCTGGAAACCGGCAGCACCCTCGACAGGCTGTCGCATCTGGCCGTTCGATGCCCGCAACGCGGACCCGCTAGGAGGCGAACCGCTCAACACCGCACCACTACCGGACGGCTTTGAATCGCATTCGACACTGTCTGGCGTGGTGCCCAGCCAACCGGTCCATGCCGTTCGCGCCAGGACACCGGGTACCATCGAGTTCATGCGACAGGAGATTGAGCATGTGGTCTACTACATGCTGGAGAGCCGGTCCTTTGACAATGTACTGGGGTGGCTCTACGAACGCGGCCAGCGGGATGGCCTGAACTGGATCGGGCCCGACACCGACGGCTTCCGTGGCCTGGATGCGTCCATGAGCAACCCACTCCCCGACGGTCGGCAGGCGTTTGTCAGCCAGTACATGGAAGGCAGGCTGAGCAACGAGTTCGTGCTCGGCGGCCCCGCCCAGGACCCCTGGCACGACAACAGCGATGTGCTGATGCAGATGTTCCATGGCTACCAGGGCTACGCGGAACGACGGACGCCCACCATGGACGGCTTTGCCTGGAACCAGGACAGCGCGGCGGTGCTATCCAGCTTTACCCCAGAGCAATTGTTGGTGTTGAACGGCCTCGCCAGGGCCTTTGCGGTGAGTGACGACTGGTTCGGCTCCGTGCCCGGCGGCACCGATATCAACCGCGGTTTCTCCGTCAGCGGGTCAGCCTATAACCGCCTCGGCACTTGGGAAGGCGGCAAGGCCTACCAGGACTGGCCCGATACCGCGCACCGCCAGTCCCTCTGGAAAACCCTGTGGAACCACGGCCACCAGGACTGGAAAATCTACTACAGCATCCTCTGGCAGAAGGCCGTGTTCACCCATCAGCTCTACCTCAAGGGCCAGATACCGGAGGTGGACGCCGCCTGGGCAAAGGCTGTACTGGAGGCAAAACCCCACGGTGACCTGCCCACATCCCAATGGATCGCACCGCTCCAGCAGTTCCACGAGGATGTAAAGAACGATGCACTGCCCCGTTTCAGCTACCTGGAGCCTGCCTGGGTGGGTGACAACTGCACCTCCTATCACCCCGGCTCTTCCGCCAGCGGGCTCAACTCGGTGGTGCCCGGTGAACGGGCCCTGAACGAGATCTACCAGGCCCTCAGCAGCAATGAAAAGGTCTGGTCGAAAACCCTGCTGGTGGTGACCTTCGACAAGAACGGCGGACTGTTCGACCATGTGCCCCCGCCCTATGCCCGCAAACCCTGGCCCAACGATATGGCCGACGGCTTCGGGTTCGACCTGATGGGGCCGAGGGTACCGGCAGTATTCGCCTCACCCTGGATCAGGCCGCAGACGGTCCTGCGCAGCAGCGGCGACCAGAGCTTTGACTCCACCTCCTTTGCCGCAACGCTGCTCGACTGGTACGGCATCGCCCGGGAAACCTGGGGACTTGGCGACCGGATCGCGGACGCCCCCACCTTTGAAGCGGTATTCACCGAGCCGCAACCCCGCAAGACGGTGCCGGAGCTTTCCGTGCCCTATGACAGGGACTTTCCCCGACAGGCGTAAGCCGGGCCGTCAGCAGAGCTGTTGAGCCCCCAACATGGCATTGCCAGCCTGCGGTTCACATCCGCAACCGCAGGCTGGCCCCTGAAAAGCGTCCGGACATTGGTTTGCGGGGTTATAGAAAAGTCATGGCTGGCAGGTTAACCTGTAGTCTCTCTAATAAATCAGGTAATTGGGTTGAGCGGCCCGGGCACTCAGGGGTGACTGTGCCAGTCCTGTCGACGGGCACTGATAATAATAAACGCCGGCCTTCGGCTGATAAGCGCTACCACCGGTTTATAGTTTGCGACGTCCTATGTTCCAGTACTTCGGCTTCGGTTCCAACATGAGCATGCTGTCGCTGAGAGCCAAGGGGGTGGAACCTCTGGCATCGCGGCGAGCAGTGCTGTCCGGCTGGCGCCTGCGCTTCAATGTGCAGCACTTTTTCCGGCATGAGGGTGGCGTGGGCAATATCGAACCCACCGGCAACCCGGACGACCGTGTCCTCGGCGTGCTCCACGAATGCCCGGATGAAGCCCTGGCGCAACTGGATGCCGCTGAAGCCTATGGCCACGGTTATGACCGCATAGAGGTCGAGGTAACGCCACCCGGGGATACCGGCGGCAGTGGCAGGAAAGTCCCCGCACTCACCTATGTGGGCATGCCCGGGTTTATCGATAACAGCCGCCTGCCCAGCCGCCGCTACCTGAACATCGTGCTGGAAGGGGCCCGCCAGGCCGGACTGGATGACGAATATATCGAGGCCCTGGCCAGGCACCCGGTACACCGGATGCACGACTACCCGACATTCACGCCGCCGTTGGGTCATTTCCCAACCTTTGACAAAGAAACACTGGCCGACCGGCCGCTCTATACCGCACTCTATGGTGCGGTATTCGATATGTCGGAGGCCCGGCCGCTACACGACTTTCTCAGGGGTTTTTTTGGTGGCAGGGATATGACGCTGTATCACCTCAGGCGGCTGGACAGCAGTAACGGTGATGAAACCATGGACGATATCCGGAAGGGACGCCTTGATCAGGCCCAGGAACAGTACCTCAACGCCTATCTCAATGAGTACGCCAGGGAGTATCACTATGTTGGCCGGTATAACTATGACAAAGATTGAGGAATCCCTATGGACCAGGCAGTAACTTCCCCTTTCCCTCCCGCCCTGGCACACGGTGCCATTGAAGAGGTCTTTACCGATGTGTTCATGGTCAGCGGTGCCATGGAAACCGTGCTCATGGACCTGGACTGGCAGTTCAGTCGCAATATGACCATCGTCCGGGATGGCGAACGGCTGATACTGATCAACACCGTCCGGCTCGATGATAGCGGCCTGGCCGAACTTGACCGCCTGGGGAAGGTCACCGACGTGATCCGCCTCGGGGCGCTGCATGGCCGGGACGATGCCTTCTATCTCGACCGTTACCGGGCCCGGTACTGGGTAACCCCCGGCCTGGAGGCGGACGACAGCAATCAGGCCAGGCCACTCGACCAGACATCGTCACTACCCATTGGCGATGCCTCGCTGTTCCAGTTCAGAACCTCCAACGTTCCGGAAGGCGTGCTCCACCTGAACCGGGATGGCGGCATACTAGTCGCCTGTGACGCCCTCCAGAACTGGCTGAGACCCGACGAGCACTTCTGCGACGTGACCCGCGAACGGATGTCGGGGATGGGCTTCTTCACGCCAGCCAATGTGGGCCCGGTCTGGCTACAGGCCGCGGAACCGGCCGCCGAGGACTTCAGCCGCCTGAAGGACCTGAACTTCAGGCATGTTCTGTGCGGCCATGGCGAGCCCTTGCTGGACAGTGCCCACGAACAGTTCAGCGCGACCTTCAATCGGTTGTTCCAGTGCTAGTATCCGAATCGGGACACCCCTGATGCAGAACACGGTCCAGCTACCGGGCTACACCATTACCGACTGCCTGTGGCGCCACACCGGGCGGGTAGCGTACGGTGCACAGCGTCAGGTGGATGGCGCCCGGGTCATTATCGAGACACTGGACACCGAGTATCCGGACCGTCGCCAGGTGGCCGCGCTCCAGCACGAAGCGAGTATCGCGGCCCGCCTGGAAGGAGTCGGCGGGGTACGCCGGATTCACCAGGTGGCGCCACACGGCAGTGGCAACCTGGCACTGGTCAGCGATCACTACGACAGCTCCCTCACCGATCTGTTGAACCGGACCAACGGTGGACACCTGCCGGTGCTGCAGGTGCTGGAGATCGCCCGGGACCTGACCCGGACCCTGGGCGAGATCCACGCCCGGAACATCGTCCACAAGGCGATCACCCCCCATAACGTGCTGTTCGACCGGAAGCGTGGCGAACTCGCACTGACCGGCTTCAGCATCGCCTCCGAGCTGGGCCAGGAACGCCAGGCCACGGATCTCGCGACTCACCTGGAAGGGCTGCTGGCCTACATCTCCCCCGAGCAGACCGGTCGCATGAACCGCAGCCTCGACTACCGCTCCGATTACTATTCCCTCGGCGTGCTGCTGTACGAATTGCTCACCGGCCAGCCCCCGTTTGTTGCCGACAACACACTGGAGTGGGTACACCATCACATCAGCCGCCTGCCACGCACTCCCAGCAGTGTGTCGCCGGAAGTACCAAAGGCGATTTCCGACATCGTGCTGAAGCTGTTAAACAAGTCCCCGGACGAGCGCTACCAGAGTGGCGAGGGCCTGCTGCATGACCTGGCCCGGTGCATCACCGATATTGAGCAGGGCCAGCCACCACTCCCCTTCGAGCTCGGAGAACAGGACCGCCTGCAACAGTTCCTGATCCCCCAGGCCCTATACGGGCGAGAGCGGGAGCTGGACGAGCTTCTGAACCTGTTCGAGCAGGCAGTGGAAGGCCACACCCGCTTCTGCCTGGTCCATGGTTATTCCGGTGTGGGCAAGTCAGCTCTGGTAAATGAGATCGACCGTTACCAGGTGCGCGAGCGCGGCTTCCTGGTGCAGAGCAAGTTCGACCAGTTCCAGCAGGGTGAAGCCTATTCGGCCCTGGCGGCTACATTCCGGGGCCTGGTCCAGCAGGTCCTGCTGGAACCGGAAGCACAACTGTCGAAGTGGCGCGAACGCCTGATCGAAACACTGGGCCCCAACGGCGCCCTGGTCATCGACCTGGTGCCGGAACTGGCGCTGATAATCGGTGACCAACCCCCGGTTCCCGAACTGCCGCCGGCGGAAAACCGTAACCGGCTGCAACTGGTGCTGGCCGCCTTCCTGCGGGTGTTTGCCGGCAAGGGGCACCCCGTGGTGCTGTTCCTGGACGACCTGCAATGGAGCGACACCCCCACCCTGGAACTGCTACGCCGGGTTGTCACCTCCCGGGACCAGAGCCACCTGTTGCTGATCGGCGCCTACCGCAGCAACGAAGTCGGCCCGGGGCACCCTCTCAGCCTGCTACTGAAGGACCTGGACAATCACCAGCGCCTCCATGAAATCCCTGTCTGGCCACTGGACCACTACTCGGTCACGCAGCTGGTGGCGGACGCCCTTCGCTGCGACCCTGACGCCAGCGCCGAACTGAGCGGCATGCTCTATCAGCGGGCCGAGGGCAACCCATTCTTTACCAACGAACTGCTGCGCCAGTTGCATGCCCAGGGCGCAATCTCCGCGGACCCGGATACCGGCCAGTGGCACTGGCAACTGGACAGTACCCGATGGGAGGACATCAGCCACGATGTGGTGGCGTTCATGCTGGACAGCCTGCGACAGCTTCCCGCCGAGACACAGACCGCACTGAAACTGGCCGCCTGTATCGGCAATACCTTCACCCTCCACACCCTCGCCGCAATCTACGAGCGTTCGACGGCGGACACCGCCCAGGCATTGCTGCCCGCCCTGAAACAGTACACCGTGCTGCCGCTGCACAGTGACTACCGGCTGGTCAGTCAGCCAGATATCCGGCTTTCCCTGAACCCTCACTACCGCTTCCAGCACGACCGGGTGCAGCAGGCGGCCTATAACCTGATCGAGTCGTCGGAGCTGCCGCGCACGCACCTGCGGGTGGGCCGGTTGCTGCTACAGCACGGTGGCGAGTCCGCCGACAATGACCTGCTGATCGATATCGTCAACCACCTCAACCTGGGGCGCGAACTGATCGAGTCCGAAGACGAACGCTGGCAACTGGCCGGTTTCAACCTTCATGCCGGTACCCGGGCCCGGCAGGCCTCCGCCTATGAGTCGGCCCTGGACTACCTCAGGATTGCCCGAGAACTGCTGCCGGAGAACGCCTGGGCCACCCATCCCACCCTGATGCGGTCGCTGGCCTCGGAGCTGCAGCTCTGCTTCTACCTGACCGGCCGCACCGACGAGGCAGACCACTGGCTGGAGGTCATGCTGGAACATGCCGTAACTCCCCTTGAACGCGCCGATATCCTCGCCACCCGCACCCGGCAGAACGCCACCCTGGGCAGGATGAACGAGTCCATCCAGGCCGCCATCGAAGGACTGGCCCTGCTGGGTGTCAATTTCACCGAACACCCGTCCCTCGACGATATCGCCCGGGAACGCCAGCGGGTTGAGGAATACCTGGCGGGCCGGGAGATTGCGGATCTGGTCGACGCTCCAATCATCGACGACCCCGCCACCCTGACGGCCATGCGGCTGCTGATGGAGATCTTCGCCGCGGCCTTCCTCTCCGGCAGCAACCTGTTCAGCTACCTGGTGCTCAAGGCGGTCAACCTGGCGTTGCACCGGGGCAACTGCCCGGAATCCGCCTTTGCCTATGCCGCTTATGGCATGCTGCTGTGTGGCGAACTGGATGAACCCGCCCTTGGCTACGAATACGGCAAGGCCGGCCTCGCCATCAACGAACGGCTCGACGACCTGAGCCTGAGAGCCCGTGTCATCTATGTCTATGCCATGTTTGTCCATCACTGGAGCAATCACTGGTCGACCCTGACGCCCTGGTTCCGCAAGGGTATCGAGGCGGGCTACCAGTCCGGAGACCTGCTCTATCTGGCCTACAGCGCCCAGGACTGCGTGATCTGGGACCCGACCATGGACCTGGAGACGGCCCGTCAACGGCACGCCGAGAACCTGGAAATCGTGCGGGAATGCGCCTACCAGGACTCACTGGACTCCGGCAGCCTGTTCCTGCAGATGCAGCGCAACTTCCTCGGCGAAACCGAGGCTCCCTCCAGCCTGAGCAGCAGCGACTTCGATGCCAACCATTGCCTGGACGCGATGACGGACCGCCAGTTCATGACCGGTATTGCCAACCACCACATCTACCATGCCGAGATCAATGCGCTGTACGGGGATTACGAAAAGGCGCTGGAATCCATCAAGAAGCAGGACAAACTGATCCGGTCCGCCATGTCACTACCGCAACTGGTGCGTTTCTATGTCGTCGCCAACCTGACACTGGCCACCTGCTACCCAACCATGGGCATGGCCGAGCAACAGGCCACCCGGCAGAGGCTGGAGCAGGACCTGGCCAGGATGACCCTCTGGGCCGATAACTGCGAGGCCAACTTCCGGCACCTGCAATGGCTGATGAGCGCGGAGCTGGCCCGGCTGGACGGCGACAACCTGACCGCCCTGGCCCACTACGATGCCGCCATCGACGGCGCCCGTGCCAACGGCTTCCTGAGGGACGAAGCCGCCGCCTTCGAGCGCGCCGCCCGCCTGCTACTGGCCCTGGGCAGGGACCGATCGGCGGAAGGATACCTCCGTGGCGCCTACGGCATGTATAACCGCTGGGGTGCCAGGCGCAAGGTGGAACAACTGGAGGCGGAGTACCCGCTACTGCGTGAGTGGCGCCAGGGACAGTCCGGCGAATCCGACCTTTCGCTGTCCAACCTGGACCTGGCGTCAGTCATGAAGGCCTCCCGGGAGATCTCCGGCGAAATGGTACTGGACCAGCTACTGCGGAAAACCCTGGCCATCCTGCTGGAGAATGCCGGCGGCCAGTGGGGCTGCATGATCAAACGGACCGGGGCCCGCTGTGTGGTGGAAGCCGCGGTCCTGCAGGAGCAGGACCAGCCAACCGCTGACATTCCCGCCCATTCCACCCTGAGCGATCACCACGGCAACGCCATCGCCATGCCAATGAGCGTCCTCAGCCAGGTGTTCCAGCGGGGCGAAGCCATCGTCCTCCACGATGCCGCCGCCGATGGCCCGTTTATCAACGATCCCTATACCGTCAGCCTGCGCCCCCGCTCGGTCCTCTGTGTCCCGATCCTGAGGGAGCATTTCGAGGGGGCGGTCTACATGGAGAACAACCTGACCGACGGCGCCTTCACCGGGGACAGGGTGGAGTTGATCCGGTTACTGGCCGCACAGGCGGCGGTGGCCATTGAGAACGCCCACCTGTATGCCCAGGTCCAGGACTATTCCCGAACCCTGGAAGAGAAAGTCGCCGAACGTACCGCCGAGCTGGAATCGCTCAACGTGGAACTGCAACGACTGGCCGACCGGGACGGGCTCACCGGCGTCGCCAACCGGCGCTCCGGCAACGCGTACCTGCAGGACACCTGGCTGCGCCTGCGCCGTGAGCCTCAACCCCTGTCGGTGATCATGCTGGATGTGGACGACTTCAAGCGTTTCAACGACAACTATGGTCACCAGATGGGTGACGAGTGCCTGGTCCGGGTGGCGGCGGCGCTTGAGGCACAGATACAACGCTCCACCGATATGGTGGTGCGCTACGGCGGCGAGGAGTTCATGATGATCCTCCCCAACACTGACCGCGACGGCGCCATCCGGGTCGCGGAAAACGCCCGCCTCGCCATAGAGGCGCTGGCTATCGAGCATGACCACTCATCAACCAGTGACCACATTACGGTCAGTGTCGGCTGCGCCACCACCGTCCCCAGCGAACAGACAACGGCCGAACAACTGGTGTATGAGGCGGACCAGTCTCTCTACAAGGCCAAACAGGGCGGGCGCAACCGGATTGAGGTTGCTGGTTGAGCTGAATATTCGATGCTCCCTTCCCTACCCCGGAGGACCCTTTCCCGCCCCCTAAAACCGTCAGGATTATTTACAGATGTAGACGGAGCACGGATACGCATCGCTCATACCAACTGGCACCTTCAAATGGCTCAAAATATCCACCTTGAAAAAGCCGCATCCTTTCATACCGTTAGAACCACCATTCGCCAACCTGACTCTACTGAATCGACATACCGCCTTTATGTGGCCTCTAATTTGCTGCCCGTATCATCAGAGGGCAGAGCGCATTAACCATGCCGTACAGGTTCTCTAACCTCTGTTTCCATAAACAAAGGTTGAAAAGGCGATTTGTTATGAAGAAACAAACAGCGATCAGTTTTTTTGATGGAACAGGGATTATAAAGGCAGCCATTGGTGTCTTTATTCTGGGAGGTGCCGTCCATTCCGCAAACGCCGCGATCATTGAAGTGGATTATTCATCCCTCAGTGGCATTGCCGGTGCAAATTTTGAAGACCTGGGCCTTGGTCCTAACGAACAGGTAACTTTCGACGCGATCTTTGAGTCGGGAAACACCTCCTTCGGCGAAAGCTTTGCGGGGCAGACTGTCACCACAAGCGGTGACTTCGATGTCCTGACCGGTTCGCCCACGGGGCCCCTAACCCTGGTTCCCGGCGGAGCCGTCACAAACATCACGGCGGTTGATGGTGGTGCTGGCGATGTTGGCAACACAGCCATTGCCGGTAGCGGCCCCGACGGATACCCCGCCGCCAGCGCAGTAGGCGAGGGCTCGATTGCAATCCTGTTTGATTTCGATCAGTCCGAGTTCGGGTTCGATATCGTGGGTCCCAATTTCGGATCAGCGACCGCCCAGTTCTGGGCCCGCGACGGATCCCTGATTGATGAGATCAACTTCGCCCTCGGAGGATCCGTGTTTGAGTCATTCGGTTTTGTGACCGATGACGCTTCGTTTTCCGTCGCAGGCGTTTCCATCTTCAATAATGACCCCGGAGGAATCGGATTCGACAACTTCATCTTCAATGTCGAGGGCGTTCCGGGCACCCCCGGTGACGGTGGCACTCCGGTTCCAGAGCCATCCTCCCTCGGACTATTGGGTTTGGGGCTGGTTGCTCTGGTATACAGACAGCGCCGTCTGCCTTCCCGTCCCGCCTAGCACGGAATCGGAGGCTCAAGGATTCCTGATCCGCAACGGAGTGTCCTGGCTGTCCAGGGCGCTCTCTGTTGTCAAGTTCGCAGTGGCACACTTCCGATCCTGACTCACCGGACATGACAGCATAGAGCTACCCTCCAGATGGGTCACTGTGCCTCACCCCCAGTTGGGGAGCATTTGCTCTCATCTGGGCCGCGCCACGCCATTACGAACCGGAAGAAAGGCTATTCTTCCCGATAACTCCGTCAGCACTCAGCCTTCAAAGCCCAGGAAGCGCGCGGTATTACTCACCGGCCGCCGGCGGGAAACCACGGAATTGGCCACGAACTCATCATCCGGCCAGCCCAGCGCGACACAGGTCAGTATGACCTGGTCATCCGGAATCCCGGCCACCTCCCTCACTACCGGGCTCTGCATGATGCCCTGCCCGTTAATGACGGCACCCAGCCCCCGGCTCCAGGCCGACAGCACCAGTCCGTAGGTCATGGCCCCGGAATCAAAGTGGGCAATCGGGTTGTCCAGCAGCACCCGGTCGAAGCAGACCACGATCGACACAGGCGCATCAAACTGGCGGAAACCCCGCATCACCCAGTCCTGCCGGCGCTCGGCATCGTGGCGTTCAATACCCATGGCCTCGAACAGCTGTACCGCAATTTCGATCTGGCGCTGACGATGCTCTCCCTCGTAGGCGCTGTAGTCGCCGATTTCACGGCTGGGCGGCACGCCCTCAAGCATCCGCTCCGTATTACCCCGGCGAACCCGTTCAAGGGGCTCACCCGTCAGCACATGCAGGTGCCAGGGCTGGGTGTTCATGGAGGAAGGCGCACGACTCGCCAGCGCAATGATCTCCTCCAGCAGTTCACGGGGAACGGGTTTGTCCAGGAATCCACGGATGGAGCGGCGCTCCTGAATGACCTGATCAAGTTTCATGGGATGCCCTTTGTTAGGTTTGTACTGTCGGCTTCAGTGACAGGCGATGTAGAGCCCTTGCCTGCCTGATCGAAGATCTTGAATTAATAGTGCGAGCGCTCGATTATAGACACTATAAATACGCATGCTCAACAACCTGATCCATCAAGCAGATCCGTCACCTCCTCTGATAAGATACCCACCAACTCCAAACCATCGCAGACTTATCCTTGAAACTCTCCCGTATCCTGAGCAACCAGAATGGTGTCAGCCGGCAGCAGGCAAACCGGGCCATTGCCTCCGGGCTGGTACGGGTGGATGGAGAGGTATGCACCAATGCCGCCAGGGAGGTTTCACGTTTCCAGGGCGTGGTGGTGGGCGATAAGGTCATCAAACGGGCGTTGCCGGCACACTACCTGATGCTGAACAAACCGGCTGGATACCTCAGCGCCACCTGGGATCCCGTTCATCCCACGGTCATGGAGTTGCTACCACCGGAGATCAGGGCCGACCTGCACATCGCCGGACGCCTGGATCGGGCCAGTACCGGACTGATGATCCTGACCAATGATGGCCTGTGGTCACGGCGCCTGACGGAACCCGAAATCAAACTACCCAAGGTCTACCGGGTAAGCACCCTCCGCCCCATCGAGCCCCACACCGCACAACGGTTTGAGGAGGGCATCTGGTTTGCCTACGAAGGCCTGACCACCTCCCCGGCCACGCTCGAACAGCTTGGCCCCACCGACGCACGGGTGACCATCCTTGAAGGCCGCTACCACCAGGTAAAGCGCATGTTCCATGCCGTTGGCAACCAGGTGACCAGCCTGCACCGGGAGCGGATTGGAGAAATCACCCTGCCCCGGGATCTGGCACCCGGCGCCTGGCGGAGTCTGGAACCAGACGAAGTCCAATCCGTGCCCACAGGAAGAGCCACCGTCTTCGGGAAAGCCGGTCGCCTGGCCGTTACCTGACGCTTGCGTCCTGCATATTAAGGACGCCGGAACTCCCCGTCCTGCAGGAAATGCAGGGTCTGTTCGATCACCTCATCATCCGTCATCAGGAAAGGGTGGCTGACCGGCACGGTGATAAAGTCCTGCATGCCCTCGAGTTTCGCCCGCTCGATGGACACCTTGCCGTCATCGTCCCCGGGGATCAGGGTCGACAGGATAAGGTTGATGGAATCATGACCGGCGATAATGCCGACTTCGAGATCGGTGGGTCCCAACGACTGGGGGACCGAATCGCTGTCCGTTCCCAACTGGTTTCCGGCAGGCCCGTTAATCCATTGGAAAGGCGCCAGACCACCAAGTTTATCCACGACCTCACTGCCCTGGTTTGGCGGTCCCAGCATCACTACCCGCCCAAAGCGGAACGGGGCATCACCAGCATTCAGGTAACGCACGATGATACCGCCCAGGGAATGGGTCACAAACGCGACCTCGCTGTCACTCTCTGGTCCGACACATTCCAGGATCTGCGGGACAACGTAGTCTCTGGCCAGTGTCCCAATGGGATGGTCAGTGGAGGGATAGTCGATATTGCATGGGTGGAAACCCGCCGCCGTCAGGGCCTCCGCCATGTCGTCCATGGAATGGTGCGAACGGGCCAGACCGTGAAGTAGCACAACGGGGGAATCAGCCTGATCAGCCCGGGCACCCTGCGCGCCAACAAGCAGAATCACCAACAACAGGAAGCTGCCGGGAATAGAGATGGGATACCGCATCCTGATTATTGTCCCCCTGACGGCAGGATGGCGCTGGCATCCGGCCGTTTTTAGTCCGTTTCCTGTTGCTGCGACCATCCCGCTAAACTGACCATTCGGCACGCCAGTCGTGGTCGCCAGGACGATGACGTCAGGCGGCGACAGGGCGCCCGCGCCCATCATCATACCATCAGAGACGCGGAATCCGGCCCCATCAGGTTTCCATCGCGGCGAACGACTCGGCAATGGTTGGCGGCGCGGTGGGGCGGGCGTACATCCGCGTCAGGTACTCCCGCAACCCCGGCGTGTCGCCAAGCATCTCCTCCTCGTTCGCCCAGTCAAGGGTATAGGCCGCATTGAAATCGGCCACACTGAGCCGGTCGCCCACCAGGAACTCCCGGCCCTCCATGTGTTTCTCAAGCACGGCCACCATATCCAGGCACTCCTGTCTTGCCAGGGCGATATCCTGGGGCAGTCGCCTGTCTTCCGGATACAACAGTGTGTGCCGCCCGATTCGCCACAGGGGCTGTTCGATCTCGGTCACCAGGAAGAATATCCAGCGATACATCTGGCCCCTCTCCTCCACAGTCTCCGGAATAAACCCGGCCTGGGGGTGCTTCTCCGCCAGGTAGAGCTGGATCGCGGCGGATTCGGTCATCACAACACCGCCGTCCACCAATACCGGAACCTTTGCGGCAGGGTTGAGGGCCAGGAACTCCGGATTCATCTGCTCGCCGCTGAGGAGATCCACGGGGAGCATGTCGTACTCCAGGCCGAGTTCATTCAATAACCAGATAACACGCAGGACGCGGGTCGGGGGTGCTCCATACAGTTTCATCATGTCCAGCTCCGTTCACGTTCAGGAAGGGGATCTTTCTGACTCCCTGACTAGTCGGGCTGGAAAAGGTTAAATCGACACCTTTCTGGAAATCACCGTATGAGGGTCCCTGCTGCTTGCAACCATTCTCGTCCAACGCTGGTATCAGCCACACTGAGGAAATCCAGGCAGGGCCGAATACCCTGCCTGGAAGGACGGTCGGCTTACTCTGCGGTAATGGTCTTCATCACGAGCTTGCCGTCTTTCTTGACGGGGCCGTCTTCCGTCGCGCCAAGGGTGTATTCGAAGATCCCGGTTTTCATACCACCCTCCTCGCCATGGAGCATAAGCATCAGCCTATCGCCGGATTCCACCTCCTCGGTGAGGATCGCGGTCACATCGGTGTTGTCACCCATTTTCAGCGGCGCATGCCCAACCACGGGGCCGGGCTTCATATCAGCACCGGTGCGGTGTACCACGAGCCAGCCATTACTATCGGCAACGATCTTGTCCGCTGTGACGGTGCCACCGGATACCGACTGGTCGGAAGCCCAGACCCCGACGCCCATGCTGTCGGCCAAGGCATTACCTGACATCAGAGTGGCGGCCAGAAGGGCGGTTGTCTTCAGATACTGTTTCATGGTGCTCTCCTCGTACTTTGGTAGGCCCCAATGGGGCTATGGTCCCCAGATGGGGATACCGACAGCTACGGGAGAGCTTTCAGAAAGTTTCAGGGCAGCCACTATTTTTCTATAGCCTCTGCCCTGCCGGCCTCTCGCTGGTGGGATAGAGATAACCATGAATCGCAGGTCCGGTCGGTTGTCCGGTGGGCGAGCCACCCTCGGGTTCGACACTGATACCGAAGGTAGCCTGTTCAAGCAACTGGGCATCGTAGCCCTGAAGGACATCGGCGGCCACGGTCAGATCATCGCCGAGAACCGCTACCGACCGCGGTTTCGGACCCAGCCGCTCCGCCTTGATCCAGAGCTGGTATGAGCGGTCTTCCAGGGGCTTTGCGGTCACTGGCTTAAGAGTGAGTTCCCGGGTATTCAGGTCGACGGACAACAGAAAGGCCGGTTGCTCATCATTCTGCTGGAACACCGCTACATGGGAACGTGATTCCGGCGCCGGCTGCCATACAAGCACCGACATAAGAACCAACGCCGCCACCCCGGCAACCGCAGTACCCATCTGCCATCGCCTCAACCGATTACGAAGGGTTACCACAGTACTGCCGGCCTCGGGTTTCCGGTCTGCTTTCGGCCTGCTATCAGGTCGCGCCTGCAGCTCATCCAGTTGACGCTCGATGCGTGGGAGCAGTTCCGGACCTGGCGCCACCGGCACCACCTCATCGTTCATTGGCGACAGCAGGTTTTCCCAGTGCCGGATCAACTGATCCAGCTCCTGGTCGCGTTGTCGCCGCGAGGCCACCGACGCCCGTTCCCCGGCATCCAGGGTGCCCAGCACAAACTCCGCAGCCAGCATGTCGAGATCATCGCGCTCGGTCATGATGTCAGGCACCCTTTGAGTTGCTTCAGTGCCCGGTAAAGCCAGGTTTTGATGGTGTTCACCGGCTGTTCAAAATGAGCAGACAGCTCACGCCGGGACCATCCGTTCAGGTAGGCAAGTCGCACCATATCCCGGCGATCCTTTTCCAGCTGTTCCAGGCAATGGTTCAGTTGGTCCGCCGTTTGTCCTGCCTCCAGACTGGCCGGGCCGTCGGGTTCCGACGACGCCAGTTGAGCCAGTTCGTTGTCAGTGGCACGCGAGCCGGCAGGCTGACTGCGAATTCTGTCGATGGCACGGTTGCGGGCAATGGTTACCAGCCAGGTGATGGGAGATGCCTTGGCAGGGTCGAACTGCTCCGCCTTCTGCCAGATACTGACATACACCTCCTGGAGCACATCCTCCGCCCAGCCCCGATGTTGCAAGATACGCAGGATGGTACCCAGAAGTTTCGGGGCGGTGGCATGGTATAGCTCGGTAAAAGCGGCACGGTCCCCCCGGGCCACACCCAGCATCAGTTCACTGACCTGGGCTGACGAACTGGGCAACACCCCTGAGCCCGGGGATGGCGTGAAGCGGTCTACTGCGGAAGACGGGTCGGAATCGGACATGCACGGATCGCCAGTGAATGGAACAGGCCAGGGGCCGGTAACTCCGAAGAGTGACGCCGTAACCGTGCCTTGGTCAAGCGTTACGGTATCGGCTCGCCCTGGCTAACGGTCCACGGTCTCTTAAAGAATGCCCTCAACCGGCTAACGTCGAATCGCGGCCTCGATGGCAGCAATATCAATTTTTCCCATCTGCATCATCGCCTCAAAGGCCCGCCTGGCCCTATCAGGATCGGGGTCGGTAACGGCCTCCGTCAGTACGATCGGCGTTATCTGCCAGCATATTCCCCATTTATCCCTGCACCAGCCACAGGCGCTTTCCTGGCCCCCGTTGCCAACAATAGCGTTCCAGTAGCGATCCGTTTCAGCCTGATCCGTGGTGGCCACCTGGAACGAAAACGCCTCATCGTGCGTGAACGCAGGCCCACCGTTAAGCCCAAGGCAGGGAATGCCCAGCACGGTGAACTCGACGGTAATGACATCTCCCGCTTTCCCTGCGGGATAATCCCCCGGCGCATGGTTAACGGCAAGGACCTCGGAATCCGGAAACGTATCGGCGTAAAAGCGGGCCGCTTCCTCGGCAGTGCCGTCGTACCAGAGGCAGACTCTGTTCTTTGGTGTGGTCGTCATAATCAATGCTCCTTGGTAAACGTAGATCTGCTGGATGCTCTCTACCAGTACCCCGTCGTGCGGGACCCTGCCAGATCGACACTCACGCGCGTTCGTGAATCAACGTAGCACGGCCATCCGATTAGGCGAGTTTGGCCTCCCTTTATGGCTGCCACGGTAACTTACTTCATCGACTACTTTTCATGCCCTTGCCGTAGACCGTCACCATCGAATCTTTTGCCTAAATCAGCGTCGAAAATAGGGTTGGCAAACACGGATAATGTGAAATAAGCGAACCGAAAATAACTTTAAATACCACAAATCTTCAATTACAGATTCTCGAGTAACAACTAATGGTCCATGTTGGTAAATATGAAAGAAAGGCGCACTAGTACAAAAATTGATCACCCGACATTCCGACAGATGATTTTTTGTGGCTTCCGTGTGATAGCGGAAGCCTAAACTCGCTTTTACACTCCCCAGGATCCTGAAGCAAAGATCTGCTTCCAGATCTGAGCTCAGGTGCAGATCAGTGTGTTTGCATAGTTGTAATTTGGACCCTTACTTGCCGTCAGGTTAAGTAACGATCGCAATTACAACATCAATTATAAAAAAGAGGTTTCTTATGAAAATGTCAACAAAAATGAAACTGGGGAGCATCGCTGCCGTTCTTGCGTCAGGGCTTTTTATGTCAGGTTCCGCACTCGCTGTCGGCGGCGGTGGCGGCGGTGATTGCAGCGTCAGCACCGAACGATCACTGGGCGCGGAATTTTTTGTGCCCAGCGGTGGTGATGGTAACTACAACATCCTGGGCTGGGGCAACGGTACCGGTGGCTCCGTTAGCAACTACGACGGTATGCTGGAGTCCGTCGCAGAACAATGTATTCTGGTAGCCGCTGCCACGACCTCTCAGTCTGGTGACGGTAGTGATGTAGAGGATGCGGTCAACCGGGCGAAGAGCCGTTACAGCAACATTGTTGGTTCAGACCCCAAAGTCTGTACCTCCGGTCACTCCCAAGGTGGCGGTGGTTCTTTCAACGCTGCAAACCGTCTGGATGCGGACTGTGTGATCGCCGTTCAGCCTGACACCGTCTACACCACCAGCATTGATCGTCCTGTGGCCAGCGACGTTGATGTCGTCTGTATCTTCAGCACAGGTGACACCCTGGCACCCGCATCGCCGTTTAACGGCAGGAACTGCGAGCGTAATTCAACCCGTTACACCCAGGAGCTAACTTCTGGCACCCACTTTACACCGACCTCCGGTGATGGTGGCGCCGTTGGCGACGTAATGCGTGAATATGCCGAGCGTTGGCTGGTTAACTAATCAACGCCAGCTCTAGCACTTCAAAAACCTCAACCTACAGGGTTGGGGTTTTTTATTGTAGCCCTGAATTTTGCAATGCCTGCATTTGTCTTTAAAGAAAAATAGCGTGACATAAACAATATTTATCCAGGCATGCGTAACAGTTTGGTTAACAGCCTATTGATTCACGTTTGGCTCAGCGAGGAAATGACATGAAACAGACAATTGGCGCGGTCACGGTTCTGGTGATGAGTGTGGCGTTCGTGGGGACCTACAGTGAATCCTCTCAATCCAGGGAGTCCGAAAAAAAATCGGTTGATCAGGAACAGGAAATCTTTGAAGACCTGGACGACCGTTACAGTTACGCCTATGGCGCTGAGTTGGCACAGCAGTTTAAAGCTGAAGGCATTGAACTGAACGTCGAGTTGCTGGCCACAGGAATGCGGGATGTATTGGATGGGGGCGAGCAGAAAATGTCTGATGGAGAAGTCGCCGCTACAATTGAAATCTATCAGGAAATTCATACAAAGAAGAAAGAGGCAGAACGAGCTGTCATTGCTGAAAAGAACAAACAGGAAGGCGAGGCATTCCTTGCGGAGAATATCAACAAGGACGGCGTAATCGTTACCGATAGCGGCTTACAATACAAGGTAATCAACGAAGGTAATGGTGGATATACCCCGACAGAAGAAGATGAAGTGACCGTGCACTATCGAGGTACCTATGTGGATGGTACCGAATTCGATAGCACTTATAAACGTAACGAACCTTATACAGTGAAAGTCGAACGACTCATCGAAGGCTGGTCTGAAGCACTCCAACTGATGTCAGAGGGGGCCAAGTGGGAACTGTATATTCCTTCCGACATCGCGTATGGGGAGGAAGGATCAGGACAGTATGTCGGCCCAAATGCCGTATTGGTATTCGAGGTGGAGTTGCTTGAAATTAATAAAGTAAAAGAATCGTAAGCATCGTGTAATCCACTTCCCTGGCCATAAACAGGACGACACTCCTGATAGCGCCAAAGGTATTTCCCCGACAATATGGGAGCACCACATGCCATGCTCCCTTTTTGTGCGAGACATCATTTTTGATTACTTTGATCCTCCATCAGAATCAGATTTTGGTCTTTTCGTGTTATAGCAGGACGGGCCCCCACCTCTTACCCTAGTGGAGAACCTGCCGAAGACATTAGCTTTCAGGTCTGGGTGCAGGTGCCTATCAGTACGTTTCCATAGTTGTATATTGAATCGTTAATTTTTAGACATATTACAAAAATGTCGAAAATATCATCATAACGTACAAATAAAGGGGTTTGTTATGAAACTGTCTACAAAGATGAAACTGGGAAGTATCGCAGCCGTTCTTGCCTCCGGACTCTTCATGTCCGGCTCCGCCCTCGCCGTCGGTGGCGGTGGCAGCGGTGGTGCCTGCAGCGTTGACACTGAAATCGGATCTGGAGCCAGGTTCTTTGTGCCCAGCGGCGGCAGCGGTAACTACAACATCCTCGGCTGGGGTAATGGCACCGGCGGCACGGTAAGTGCCTACAGCGGCCTGCTGGAGTCCGTTGCGGAACAGTGTGTTGTGGTCGCGGCGGCCACCACCACCCAGTCCGGCGATGGCCGGGATGTGGAAAGCGCTGTTAACCAGGCGAAGAGCCGTTACAGCGACATCGTTGGTTCAGACCCGAAAGTCTGTACCTCTGGTCACTCACAGGGTGGTGGTGGCTCTTTCAACGCTGCCAATCGCCTGGATGCGGACTGTGTCATCGCCGTCCAGCCCGACACCGTCCCCCTCTGTCAGCCTAGTTGTCCAGTTGGCTATTTCGCCTGATTTTAATAATC
>NZ_JAVVLT010000041.1:0-8380 GCF_036224885.1 Marinobacter sp. OP 3.4 | reverse complement strand
AACCAGCGACAAACGGATTAACAGTCCGTTGCTCTACCAACTGAGCTATCGGGGAACAGTCGGTGTCGACGAGGCGCGTATATTAAAGAGCCGTTACCACCCCGTCAACCCTTTCAGCGGACTTTTTGGTGACCCCCGAGAAACCCCTCAGGAGCCACCGTCCGGCCGGGTTGTACCGGCTCAGGAGAGCGCTTTCTTCAGGCGAGCAACCGCCTCCTCGAGGACATCCATGCTGGTGGCAAAACTCAGGCGCATATGCCCCGGAGCACCGAAGGCTGACCCAGGCACCAGCGCCACACCGGCACCCTTCAGCAACACCTCCGCCATCTCCACATCGTTGGAGACATTCTCGGTCTTGTCGATGGCCCCCTGGAAGCTCGGGAACACATAGAACGTACCGTCACCCTCAAGGCATTCAACACCCGGAATCTCATTCAGCGCCTTCACCAGATAATCGTGACGCTCCTTGAACGCCTTGACCATCTCGCCCACGCAGGCCTGGTCGCCCTCCAGTGCTGCCTGTGCCGCCGCCTGGGAAATGGACGCCGGGTTGGAGGTGCTCTGGGACTGGATCTTCTTCATCGCTCCGATGATCCTGGCCGGGCCTGCGGCATAGCCGATACGCCAGCCGGTCATGGAATAGGCCTTGGACACGCCGTTCAGCACGAAGGTACGGTCGTAGAGTTCCGGTGTCGCGTTCAGGATGTTGCAGAACTCACGACCTGTCCACAGGATCGGCTCGTACATGTCGTCGGTGGCGATCATGATGTTCGGGTGCTTCTTCAGCACCTCGCCGATGGCCTGCAGCTCCTCCAGGGAATAGGCCATGCCGCTGGGGTTGGACGGACTGTTGATCACGAACAGCCGGGTGCGCTCGGTAATGGCGTCCTCCAACTGCTTGGGCGTAATCTTGAAACGGGTGTCGGCGCTGGTTTCGATAATCACCGGCTTGCCTTCCGCCACCAGCACCATATCCGGGTAGGACACCCAGTACGGAGCGGGGATAATGGCCTCATCGCCCGGATTCAGTGTGGCAAGTGCCAGGTTGAAAAAGCTCTGCTTGCCACCACTGGATACCAGTATCTGGTTGGGCTCGTAGTCCAGACCATTGTCCCGCTTGAACTTGGCGATGATTGCCTTTTTCAGCGCGGGTGTACCATCCACGGCGGTGTATTTGGTCTGACCATTGCGGATTGCTTCGATGGCCGCTTCCTTGATGTGGTCAGGGGTATCGAAATCCGGTTCCCCGGCGCCCAGGCCGATAATGTCCTGGCCGGCGGCCTTCAGCTCGGCGGCCTTGTTGGTGACGGCAAGGGTGGGGGATGGCTTGATGGCCTGTACACGGGTGGAAAGTTGAAGGTCCAAACTTGCGCTCCTTAAAGATGCGTCTGAGAGGGCTGCAGCCTGAATAAAGCGGCACCGGGCCGTTTACACAGGCTGTTTAACCCATGGATGTTACCATGGGAGCTTTGCAACGATAAGTTTCCCGCGAGGGTGGAGGTAATTCCTTGTCCAGGTTCAGAGTGGATTCTCCCTATCAGCCGGCCGGTGACCAGCCCGGGGCCATCGATGGTCTGGTGGACGGTATTGAGTCCGGGCTGGCGCACCAGACGCTGCTGGGGGTGACGGGTTCCGGCAAGACATTCACCATCGCCAACGTGGTGGAACGCATCCAGCGACCCACCATCGTCATGGCCCACAACAAGACCCTGGCGGCCCAGTTGTACGGCGAGTTCCGCGAGTTCTTCCCGGACAACGCGGTGGAATACTTCGTCTCCTACTACGACTACTACCAGCCGGAGGCCTACGTACCGGCTTCGGATACTTTTATCGAGAAGGACGCCTCGGTCAACGAGCACATCGAGCAGATGCGCCTGTCCGCCACCAAGGCCCTGCTGGAGCGGGATGACGCCATTATCGTGGCCACCGTGTCGTCCATCTATGGCCTGGGGGATCCCCAGTCCTACCTCAAGATGATGCTGCACCTGGACCGGGGCGACGAGATCGACCAGCGCACCATCCTGCGGCGCCTGGCGGAGTTGCAGTACACCCGCAACGACGTGGAGTTCCACCGCGCCAACTACCGGGTGAGGGGAGATGTGATCGACGTGTTCCCGGCGGAATCCGAGAAGGAAGCGATCCGTATCGAACTGTTTGACGACGAGGTGGAGAACCTGAGCTACTTCGATCCCCTGACCGGGGAAGTGCTGCGCCGGGTGCCCCGGGTCACCATCTATCCCAAGACCCACTATGTCACCCCCCGGGAAACGGTGCTGGGTGCCATTGAGCGGATCAAGGTGGAACTGGACGAACGCCTGAAGCAGCTCCGCGACAACAACCGCCTGGTGGAGGCCCAGCGGCTGGAGGAGCGTACCCGCTACGACATCGAGATGATGCTGGAACTGGGTTACTGCAACGGCATCGAGAACTACAGCCGCTATCTGTCGGGCCGTGCACCGGGCGAGGCGCCGCCCACGCTGTTCGACTACATACCGCCCAATGCCCTGCTGGTGGTGGACGAGTCCCACGTCACCATTCCCCAGATCGGCGCCATGTACAAGGGCGACCGGTCCCGCAAGGAGACCCTGGTGGAATACGGCTTCCGGCTGCCGTCTGCCCTGGACAACCGGCCCATGCGATTCGATGAATGGGAGCGGATTGCGCCCCAGATGATCTTCGTGTCCGCCACCCCCGCGAAATATGAAGAGGAGCATGCCGGCCAGGTGGTGGAGCAAGTGGTGCGGCCTACTGGCCTGCTGGACCCGGAAATCGAGGTACGCCCCGCCTCCACCCAGGTGGACGACCTGCTGGGGGAGATCCGCGAACGGGTCGCCGCCGAGGAGCGCGTGCTGGTGACCACGCTGACCAAGCGCATGGCGGAGGACCTGACGGACTTCCTGATGGAGCACGATGTACGGGTCCGCTACCTGCACTCGGACATCGATACCGTGGAACGGGTGGAGATCATCCGAGACCTGCGCCGGGGTGAGTTCGATGTGCTGGTGGGGATCAACCTGCTGCGGGAAGGGCTGGATATGCCTGAGGTATCCCTGGTGGCCATCCTGGATGCGGACAAGGAGGGCTTCCTGCGTTCCGAACGCTCGCTGATCCAGACCATTGGCCGGGCGGCCCGGAACGTGCGGGGCAAGTCCATCCTCTATGGCGATGTCATTACCGGCTCCATGCAGCGCGCCATTGACGAGACCGCACGCCGGCGGGCCAGGCAGCAGGCCCATAACGAGGAGCATGGCATTACGCCCCAGGGCCTGAACAAGAAGATTGCCGACATCATGGAAGGGGCCCAGGGCGGTGGCCGGGGCCGTCGCCGGGCCGAGCGGCCGGGCCAGAAGGCCGCCGAGGAAGCGGAACACTACCAGGTCAAGGCCAGGGGCAAGTCGCCGGAGGAACTGCTCAAGGATATCACCCGCCTGGAGGACGACATGTACAAGGCGGCCTCGGATCTGGACTTCGAGAAGGCGGCCCGGATCCGCGACGAGATCGCCGAACTCAAGGAAGCGGCGGTTCGCCTGGGATGACGGTGTTGGTCATCTTGCATTACCGTCAGTGACTTGCCAGTCTTAGGGAGCAATCCCGACAGCCTGGTGCATTGGGGATTGCTCCCCCTGACCCTCAAATCAGCCAGACGGAAGACCGGATGAGTAGCCTCAAGCAGACCCTGTTCTGGATGTCCCTGTTCCTGGCCGTGGTGGTGGCGGTCTGCGCCGCTATCTACCGGCCCCTGGAAACGGCCTTTATGGCCAACTGGGTGTTTAACCTGCTGATTGTCCTGGTGTTGCTGGTGGGCATCGTACTGACCTACCGGCAGGTGCTGGTGCTGCGCCCGGAGATGCGCTGGGTGGCCCAGTTCCGCACCGGCCATTCCGGGCTGTCCGTGCTCCAGGAGCCCCGCCTGCTCAAGCCCCTGGCCCGGCAACTGGGGGAGGACGCCAAGCGGGATCAGTTCACCCTGTCGACCCTGTCCCTGCGCACGGTACTGGATGGTATCCACAGCCGCATGGACGAGCAACGGGAAATCACCCGTTATTTCATCAGTTTACTGGTATTCCTGGGGCTGCTGGGGACCTTCTGGGGCCTGCTGGGCACCATCAATGCGGTGGGTCAGGTGATCACCGGATTGGACATGAGCCAGGAGGATTTCGGGCAGGTGTTCGGGGATCTGCAGGCCGGCCTGCTGGAGCCCCTGAAGGGGATGGGCACGGCGTTCAGCTCCTCGCTGCTGGGGCTGGGTGGCTCGCTGATCCTGGGCTTCCTGGATATCCAGGCCGGCCATGCCCAGAATCGTTTCTACGACAGCCTGGAGGAATGGCTGACCGGGGTCACCAACCTGGTGGACGCTGTGGATGGAGGCGCGCCGGTGGATGCCCCCGAGGGATCGGAACTCGAGCGCCTGCAGGTGGAGAACCAGCGCCTCAAAGACCAGTTGTCCGACCGGGAGTAACGCCATGATCACGCCCGGGAGCTGCGCCCCATGATTGGCTACCGCCGTCGTGCCCGTTCGGCCATCAACATCTGGCCGGGTTTCGTGGACGCCCTGTCCGCGCTGTTGATGCTGGTGATCTTCATGCTGCTGGTGTACGTGGTCAGCCAGCTCTACCTGTCGCAGACCCTGTCGGACCGGGATTCGGAGCTGGCCCGGCTTAGCAGCCGGCTGGCGGAGATTTCCAGCCTGCTGGGTGTGCAGGAGGAGCGCAATGACGCTCTGGAGCGGGAAATGCAGCGGGTCCAGCAGCAGCTTGGCGAGTCTCTGGCACTTAACGATGAACTGGAAATGGAGCTGGAGGAAACCCAGGACCAGGCCATTAGTCGGCAGAATGACCTGGAAGCGGCCCTCGACCAGGAGGAGCGCCTGGCGGCATCACAGCGAGCCCTCCTGCAGCAGCTCTCGGACCGCATCGGTGCCCTGCAGCAGCAACTGGCAACGATCACCACGGCCCTGGAACTCCAGGAGGAACTGACCGCGGATAAAGAGGCGGAACTCAGGGACGTCAGCCAGCGCCTGAATACGCTTTTGGCGGAGCGGGTAAACCAGTTGCAGCGGTACCAGTCGGAATTCTTCGGGCGCCTGCGGGAGATCCTGCAGGACAACGAGAACATCCGGGTGGTGGGGGACCGTTTCCTGTTACCGTCGGAACTGCTGTTCGCCTCCGGGTCAGCCAACCTTGGCACGTCGGGCCGACGGGAACTGGACAAGCTGGCCAGTGTGCTGCTGGACGTGGTGGAGAAGATTCCGGACGATATCGACTGGATCCTGCGCATTGACGGCCATACCGACCGTATCCCCATTGATACCCCCGCCTTCCCGTCGAACTGGGAACTGTCCACGG
Organism: Marinobacter sp. OP 3.4; assembly: GCF_036224885.1. NCBI lineage: Bacteria > Pseudomonadati > Pseudomonadota > Gammaproteobacteria > Pseudomonadales > Marinobacteraceae > Marinobacter > Marinobacter sp. OP 3.4. The sequence goes on along the minus strand of NZ_JAVVLT010000041.1, from coordinate 3,035 downwards.
CCCGGGCCGTGTCGGTGGTGCGTTATCTGGCGGAGCAGGGCGTACCCGAGGATCGCATGGCGGCAGCCGGCTTCGGCGAGTTCTTCCCGGTGGCGGAAGGTATGTCCGAGGAAGCCCTGAGGCGGAACCGCCGTATCGAGATCAAGCTTACGGACCGTTGACCGGGAAATCAGCCCGTACGACGGGGGCCGACGATCACCGCCGCCTGGAGGGGCTGGTTGCGGCCATAACGTGCCATGCGGTCGAACACCTTCCGTTCCACCGGGAGGTACTGCTTGTCCGCGATGGTCTCCCCGTCATCCACATCCACCTCCGGGTCGTGCAGGTAAACGAACTGGTCGTCCATGGCACATACCGTGACCCAGTGAGGCACGCGGCTGCGGTTGAGCTGCCAGGTGCTGATCAGGATCATCGGCACCTTACCGGCCAGCAGGGCGCGCTCCATATCCGCCAGGGTAAGGGGATCGTGGTGCAGTTCGATGCCGGTCTCACCGATATCCTGCAGGAAGCCCTCGTGCACCAGCTCCAGCACCTGTTTCTTGTCCTCGCTGCGCACGGTTTCCCGGAACAGCGGGCCTTCCTGGCTGACATAGGCGGAAGCCTCGTAGCCCCGCTTCCAGGCGGCCAGGGCCAGGCCATGGGGACCACAGCCGCCGTGGCCGGCGAGCATGAAAATGGTGGTGGCCTCCCGCCAGATCCTCAGTTCCTCCAGCGTGGTCAGGGGGTGCCCGTCGTGCACCGCCGCCATGGCCATGATCAACGAGGCGGGGCCGCAGGTGAAGTCGGTGGACTGGGGATAGTAGGGCACCTCGGGAAACCGGCCCCGGGGTTCATAGAACAGGATACGCCGTTCAAACCGCAGGGCGTCGCCATGGTCCTCATAGTAGTCGCGCAGGGTGCCGAACTGCCGGTAACCCAGGCGACGGTAGAGGGCGATGGCGCCGTGGTTGTCGGTGCGTACTTCCAGCCGCATGATGATCCGGCCCGCCTCCGCGGCCTGCCGCTCCGCTTCCCGGACCAGCGCCTCGCCCAGGCCCCGGCCCCGCATGGTGGGTGCTACCGCAATGGAATAGATCCGCGCCAGGCGGGTATTGGCCTTCATCAGTACCAGGCTGTAGCCCACCAGCTCGCCCCCGGATTCCGCGAGGATCACCCGGTCCCGGGGCATATCGATAAAGCGCCGGAAGCTGCGGCGGGAGATGCGATCCTCCTCGAAGCAGCGGTTCTCCAGACGTACCAGGGCGTTGGTGTCGGCCAGCGTGGCATTGCGAAAGGTCAGATCAGCCATAGTCGTGTACAGCTCGGGCCGTGGGTGGTGGAAGCGCGCTGATTATGGGGCACGAAGGTCCCGGAGGATAGCGTCTCAACATGCGTAAAATCACGCACCTGCCAATGATTGTGGACGGGCGTCCTTGACTATACTGTAGCGCGAATCCGGCGATCCTGTGGCCGGGTAACCTGTCTGGCCGGAGGGCCGTCATGTCACGTCTGCTGCTTGTGGTTGACCATGCCCGGGACTGGGCACCCTACTATCCCAGTGAGGATCTGCTCACTTTTGACCAATACCTGCAGTTTTTCGCCCCGGCCCACAGCCGGATTCGGGTAATCAACCTGTGCCAGAGTGCCCGCTATCTCAGCCAGGGCTATTACTGCTCATTGCTGGCGGAGGCCCGGGGGCATCATGTGGTGCCGTCGGTGATGACGCTCAACGACCTGGGACGCAAGGGGCTGTTCTCCCTGCAGCTGGATGAGCTGGATCCTGCAGTGATCCAGTGGCTGGACGGAGCGGCTTCCACCGGTGACAGCAAGGGCAATCGCAGTGTCCGGGTCATGACCTTCTTTGGGCATGCGGAAGTCCCGGAACTGAAATCCGTGGCCCGGGTCCTGTTTGAGCGCTTTCCCTGTCCGATCCTGACGGTGGAGTTCCGGCACCGCAAGGGCAAGGGCTGGCAGATCGAGTCCATGAAACCGGCGGCCCCGGCCGACCTGACCGAAGCCCAGCAGGATACCTTTGCCACCGCCCTGGACCGGTTCAGCAGCATTGTCTGGCGCAAGCCCCGCACCCGTCGTCGCTACCGCTTCGACCTGGCCATGCTGGTGAACCCCGAGGAGGAGTTGCCACCCAGTGACCAGGTGGCCCTGGAACGCTTTGAGAAGGCCGGCCGCAAGCTGGGGATCAATGTGGAGCGCATCGGCCGCCGGGACTATATGCGTCTGCCGGAGTACGACGGCCTGTTTATCCGCGAGACCACCGCCATCGACCACCATACCTATCGCTTTGCCCGCAGGGCGGAGGCGGAGGGGTTGGTGGTGATCGACGATCCGGTGTCCATCCTGCGCTGTACCAATAAGGTGTTCCTGGCGGACCTGCTGAGGACCAACCGGGTGCCCACGCCGAAAACCCTGATCCTGTCGAAGGACCAGAAGGACGCCGCCGCCCAAGTCATCGAACAGCTTGGCTTGCCGGTGGTGGTGAAGATTCCCGATGGCGCCTTTTCCCGGGGTGTACTCAAGGCGAAGGATGAGAAGGAACTGAAGGAAGCCCTGAAAACCCTGTTCCGCCAGTCCGCCCTGGTGCTGGCCCAGGAATACCTGTACACCGATTATGACTGGCGTATCGGGGTACTGGGTGGCCGGGCCATCTATGCCTGCAAGTACTATATGGTGAAGGGGCACTGGCAGATCTACCAGCATGGCGAGGCCAAACAGGTGGACAGCGGCGACTTCGATACCCTGCCTACCTATGAGGTGCCCCGCAACGTGATCCAGGCGGCACTGAGCGCCACCCGCCTGATCGGTGACGGGCTGTACGGTGTGGACATCAAGCAGTCCGGCAACCGGGTGGCGGTGATCGAGGTCAACGATAACCCCAGCATTGATTCGGAGGTGGAAGACCGTTTCCTGGGAGGCGAACTCTATACACTGATCATGCAGGAGTTCCTGACCCGGATGGAGGCGAAGCGGCGCTAGTGTGCCGTGCGGTTAATTCGCTGACCTACTGCGTGACGCTGGGCCCTCTGGCCAAGGCGCCAGTC
>NZ_JAVVLT010000040.1:0-64396 GCF_036224885.1 Marinobacter sp. OP 3.4 | reverse complement strand
GAGCGTCCCACTTTGAGGCCATTTTGACGGTCATTTGAGGCGCATAGTGGTTCTACGCAACGAAAATGAGCGCTCAAAAGGGGCCAAAGTGGGGCGGTCGCAGCAGCGGGACTTTCTGCCGCGTAGACTCCTAGGATGGACTGCGACGGACGTCGACTTTCTCTCACGGTCCCGACTTCGTATAATGCCCGCTTTTCGTGCGCCCGTGGCGGCTGCGAGAGGCTGTTGCCAAGCCTTGTGGTGATTGTGGAGATTATAGGGGAGAGTGTCGTAACCCTGGGTTTGGCAACCGCTTTTCAACGATTCAAGACTACACAATTAACCAGGAAATGGGAGCATAACGTATGCGTATTATCATGTTGGGGGCGCCGGGAGCCGGCAAGGGGACCCAGGCACAGTTCATTACGGAACGGTTCGACATTCCCCAGATCTCCACAGGTGACATGCTCCGTGCCGCCGTCAAATCCGGTTCCGAGCTGGGCAAGAAAGTCCAGGCGGTGATGGATTCCGGCTCGCTGGTCTCCGACGACATCATTATCGAACTGATCGAGGAACGGGTCCAGCAGGATGACTGCCGTAACGGTTTCCTGCTGGACGGCTTCCCGCGCACCATTCCCCAGGCGGAAGCGCTGAAGACCCAGGGCATCAGTATTGACTATGTGGTGGAAATCGCCGTCGACGACGAGGAAATCGTCCAGCGTCTGGCGGGCCGCCGTGTGCATCCGGCCAGTGGTCGCATCTACCACGTCAAGTATGATCCGCCCAAGGTGGACGGCAAGGACGACCAGACCGGCGAACCGCTGGTGCAGCGCGAGGACGACCAGGAAGACACCGTCCGCAAGCGTCTCGAGGTCTACCATGAGCAGACCGAACCGCTTGTGGGCTACTACCAGGACTGGGCGGCCAGCGAGCCAGAGCAGGCCCCGAAGTACGTGCGTGTTGAAGGGGTGGGTTCCCTCGACGACATTCGCGAGCAGATCCTCTCCAAACTGGGCTAGTTCACGACCTTGAACCTTCTTGCCATTGATACCTCCACCGATGCCTGCTCCGTGGCCCTGCTTAGTGGCGGGGAACTGAGCGGGCATTGTCGTGTTGAGCCCCGGGGCCATACCCGCCTGATCATGCCCATGGTCCGTCAGTTGCTGGCGGAACAGGGGCTGGCCATGGCGGACCTGGATGCGCTGGCGTTCGCCGCCGGTCCCGGTTCGTTCACCGGGCTGCGGATTGCCACCGGGGTGATCCAGGGCCTGGCCTGGGGGCTGGAACTACCGGTGGTGCCGGTCTCCTCCCTGCAGGCAGTGGCGCTGGAACTGGCGCAGAATCATGACGCCGGGGAAGGGGACGGCATGGCCGTGGCCTTCGATGCCCGCATGGACGAAGTCTACTGGGGCTGTTTCCAACTGGTGGATGGCCTTCCGCAGCTGTTGGCACCGGAACGGGTCTGCCCCCCGGAACAGGTGAGCCTGCCGGAGGGCTGCAGCCGCTGGTTGGCAGGAGGCAGTGGTTGGCGCTATGCTGATTGCATACCCGACAGTGTCACGGGTTCGGTGAATCCGCCGAATCCGGCGCTTGCCCCGGATGCCCGCTTCGTTGCCCGACTGGCGGCGGTGGCCTGGCAGCAGGGGAAAGCGGTACCGGCGGCCCAGGCGCAACCGGTGTATTTGCGGGATGAAGTCACCTGGAAGAAACTTCCGGGGCGTTAGGCTCCTCTTAAAGGTACGTGCGGATCAGTGGCCATGATTGGTGGTATCAACTCCAACAACCCCTACGTCGGTAACAACGGCGGTGCCCGCGAGCGCAACGATGCGGCCCGCGCTCCCGCCGCACGTCCGCAGGTCCTGACCGATGATCGCCAGGACGCCCGACCATCACCGGCCGGTGGCGAGGCCCCCGGGTCCGGTACGGCGCCCGCCGATGATAACCAGGGTTACCTGCGCCGGATCCAGGCCCGTTCCGCCGCCGAGGACACCCGCCTCGAACCCTTCCGGGCAGAAGAGATCCCCATGGCCAACGCCCGCGCACTGGAGGCCTTTGCCGCTGTCGCCAGTCAGCGTGAGGGCATGGACGGATACGACGCCGAGCTTGCGGGCATCGATATCCGCGTCTGATACCCTGTCCCCATGTCAAAACCCCCGTTAACCGATCTGGACGCTACCCACACGGGCATTCCGCCGGTGGCCTGCGACGTCGCGGACCGTTATCCCGCTGCCGAAGCCCTGGCCACCCGGCTGGGCGCCACCTTCCTGGGCATCCGGTCCGCCAGGGATATCGGGGACAGTCCGGTGGTGCTGTTGCTGGACGAGCGCGGCCTTTCACTGCAGGCCACCGGACGCAAGGCCCCGGGGCCGGTACGGGCGGAGTTTGTCTCCGGCAAGGCCGGTTACCGGCTGGCCCACGGCGGCGGCACCGGCCAGCTCATCGCCAAGGCCATCGGCCTCAAGCGCACCCACGACACCCTGCATATCCTGGATGCCACCGCCGGCCTGGGACAGGATGCGTTCGTGCTGGCGGGCCTGGGGCACCAGGTCACCCTGCTGGAGCGCTCACCGGTGATTCACGCCCTGCTGGAGGATGGCCTGGCACGGGCGGCGGCCAGCGACAGTACGGCGGCGGTGGTGGCCCGCATGACCCTGGTGCTGGCGGACAGCATCACCTGGCTGGAGGCACGGGCGGGGAAGCCGGTTGCGGACGTGATCTACCTGGACCCCATGTTCCCCCACCGGGACAAGTCGGCCCTGGTGAAGAAGGAGATGCAGCTGTTCCGGCCGGTGGTGGGGGACGACCCGGACGCCGCCGCGCTGCTGGAGGCGGCCCTGGACTGCGCCCGGTACCGGGTGGTGGTCAAGCGATCACGCCGGGCACCGGCCATTGAGGGCCCGTCGCCGGGGCTGACGCTGGAGGGCAAGAGCAGCCGCTACGACGTCTATCCCCTCAAGGCCCTGCCATCCAACTGATCAGAGCGCGCCGAGCCGTGTGACCTGGGCGATGGCCTGGCGTTTCTCCACGTTCAGCACCAGGCGGGCATCCTCCGACACCTCTTCCAGCTCCCGGGTATAACCCAGCCGCTCGTTGTCGCCGGCAATGATCACATCGTTCCGGCGGAGGTTGTCGATAAAGTTCCGGAACAGGGCCTTGTCGAAGAACTCCGGGGCATTAAGACCGAACAGGATCGACATCCGTTCCGCCATCAGCACGCTTTCCTCTTCCAGTTCCCGGGCGGTGAGCACCCCCGGGCCATGCTTGCGCAGGGTGGCGATGACGATGTAGTAGCGCTCCAGGGTCTGGATGATAAAGCGTGACAGGGTGTGGAGCTGCAGGCGCTGATCGGTGCCCTCGTCCGGGCCCATGACACGGTCGCCGTCAGTGCGCAGGATGCCGTGTTCCACCAGGGTATCGATCCAGCGGTCCACCTCGACCCCCACGGTATCGGCGTCGTAGCGCAGGAACAGCTCCGACTGCAGGTAGGGGTAGATGGCACTGGCCAGGAAGATTACCCGGTCCCGGGCCAGGGACGTGCAGTTCTCGAACAGGCAGGCAATCAGCGCCGGCAGCGCGAACAGGTGCTGGATGTTGTTGCGGTAATAGGTCATCAGGGTGGCATTGACCCCATCCAGGCCGATGATGTCCCCCAGCTTCTGGGGGTGGCGGCCCACCATGCCCATCTTTTCGCAGTAGCGGATCCACTCGCGGCCATCGCCCTCGGGGAAGGTGACGGTGTCCGCATAGGGGTGGGACTTGAGGATCGCCAGGTACTGGTCCATCAGCCGGGCCAGTTGCCGCTCGTCCATGGCCAGGCGCTCGGTGGCGAGGAGGACCGTGGCCACCAGGGTCACCGGATTGACGGCCACCGCCCCGTTGATGCCGGTGGCCACCTGCCGGGCCAGGTGATTCACCGCGTCGTTCAGCCAGGCCGGTCTGGCGTCCTGACCCACGGCTTCGTTCTGCCAGCCGGGCCGGGCCTGTTCCAGGGCCGTGGCCAGGTCGATACCGGTGCCGAAATTGACCGAGACCTTGCCGAAGGAGTTGCGCAGCTTGCGGGCCGATTTTGCCAGCCCCACCACGCTTTCCTGTTTTTTCTTCTTGCCCCGCAGTTCGCCCATATAGGAGCGGCCCTCCATGACCTTCTCATAGCCGATGTAGACGGGTACCAGCACGATGGGCTTCTGGTGGTCCCGCAGGAAACTCCGTACCGTCATGGAGAGCATGCCCGGACGCGGTTGCAGGGTGCGCCCGGTACGACTGCGGCCCCCTTCCACGAAGTACTCCACCGAATAGCCCCGGGTGAACATGACATGCATGTACTCGTTGAACACCGTGGCGTAGAGCGGATTGTCGCGGAAACTGCGGCGCATGAAGAAGGCGCCGCCACGGCGCAGGATGGGGCCCACCACCGGCATGTTCAGGTTGATGCCGGCGGCAATATGGGGCGGCATCAGACCGTTGCGGTAGAGCACGTAGGACAGCAGCAGGTAGTCGATATGGGAGCGGTGACAGGGCACATAGACCACGGCGTTCTTTTCCGCGACTTCCTGCACCTCACGGATGTTGTTGATACGAACGCCGTTGTAGATGCGGTTCCACAACCACCCCAGGATGATCTCCAGGATGCGGATGGTGGCGATGGACATACTGGAGGCGATTTCGTTGGCATAACCCCAGGCCCGGTTGCGGATCTTGTCCGGGTGGACTTCCTCCCGGCGGGCGGTCTCGCGGATGGCGTCCCGCACCGCAGGGGTACGGATCAGGTCCGCCACCAGGGTGCGACGGTGTGACAGGTCCGGCCCCAGCACTGCCTGGCGTACCCGGCGGAAGTGAGTGCGCAGCAGCCGGGCGGTCTTGCGGTTGGCCCTGGCCATGCTGCGGTGGTGCTCCCGGACCATGTCGGCCAGGGACATGGGCTCGCCGAAGCGGACCAGGGTATTGCGACCGTGCACCAGGATGATCAGCAGTTTCTGGAAGCGGCCGGCCACCGACCAGGTATCCGACAGCAACAGCTTGAGGAACGACTTCTCCTTGTCCGGCGACCGTCCCCAGAACAGCGACACCGGCACCAGCTGGATATCCAGGGTGGGATCTTCCACGGACATGGCCACCAGGTGCTCCATGCGCCGGGTCATCACCGGAGTCGGGCGTGGGCTGAAAGTGCCGCGGGCCCGGCGGTAGAGGAAGCAGAAGGACTGACGGGGCCCGTCATGGATGTTCATGGGGCCACGGGCCGGGGGCAGGCCGGCCCGTTCCACCTCCTGTTCCAGTACCAGCCGGGCCGACAGGGAACTGTATTGTATGACGTAGCAGACCGGGCGTTTCGGGTCCAGGTTCAACTCCTGCTTGCCGGCGCCGAGGACGTCCGTGCGCACCCACAGGAACAGGATCTTTCGCAACAGGGTGGTCAGGGCGCCGGATACGGCAGGCAAAAATCGCATTCAGTCAGACTCCGGACAGAGAAGAGCCACAAGTGTACTTTGTCGCCGGTTCCGGACAAAGTGGTGAGTGCGTTCCCCTTCAACAGATATGATACATTTCAGCCTTTGTAACCTGGTGGAGTGGTTGATGGAGAACTGGAGTGCAGGGTGGTCCCGCAAGGCGCCCGCTGACGACGACCTGGTTGTGGCCATGAACGGTCCGGAAATCTGGTGCCCGGAGGATGGCTGGACCCATCGATGGGCTGCGGTGGACGGCGCCCTGGATGAGGGAACGGACCCCGTCTACGTGGGTGAACTGGATGGCCGGGGGGTCTACGTGGCCAGCGTTGACCCGGGTATGCTGCTCTACGCCACCCGACCGGTTCACCTGCGGGAGGCCCTGCTCACCATGCCGGATGCACCGGCGGCCCTGCTGGGCACCGCCTCCCAGGTGCAGCAGTGGTTCCTGGATCACCGTTTCTGTGGCCGCTGCGGCGGCGAGACCGGTTTCCATCCCGCCGAGCGGGCCCGCTGGTGTGACCACTGTTCGATCCCGTTCTATCCGCGACTGGCCCCCTGCGTCATTGTGGTGATCCGCCGGGGCGACCGTTTCCTGCTGGCCCGATCCACCCGGGCGCGCAGCCATTTCTTCAGCCTGATTGCGGGCTTCGTGGAGCCCGGGGAAAGCGCGGAAGAGGCGGTGGCCCGGGAGACCATGGAGGAAACCGGCCTGACCGTGACCAACGTGCGTTACTGGACCTCGCAGCCCTGGCCATTCCCCCACCAGCTGATGCTGGGCTTCTTTGCCGACTATGAATCCGGTGACCTGGTATTGCAGGAGGACGAACTGGCGGAGGCGGACTGGTTCACCCCGGACGACCATCCTCCGATTCCCCCGGAGACCACCATCGCTGGTCGCCTGATCCAGCAACTGAAACGGGAGATGGCCGGGTGAGCTCGGCACAAGCTGACCGGGTGCCGGAAATCCTGGTATTCGATTCCGGCGTGGGCGGGCTGAGCATTGCCGCCTGTATCCATCAGCAACTCCCGGCGGCCCGCCTGACCCATCTGGCGGATAACGCCGGCTTTCCTTATGGCGGCCAGCCGGAGGAAGTGGTGGTGGACCGCACCGTCGGCCTGGTACAGGCGCAGCTTCGCCAGCGGCCCTTCGATGTGGTGGTGGTGGCCTGTAACACCGCCAGCACCGTGGCGCTGCCGGCGCTACGGTCGGCGGTGAGTGTTCCGGTGGTGGGGGTGGTGCCGGCCATCAAGCCCGCCGCCGCCCTGTCGGAGAATCGCCGTATCGGCCTGCTGGCGACTCCCGCCACGGTCAGGCGCCCCTACCTGGAGCAACTGGTCCGTGACTTCGCGCCGGATTGTGAGCTGGAACGGGTAGGGCACCCGGAACTGGTCACCTGGATCGAGGACTGGGCCCGTGGCCGGCCACTGCCGGAACCGGCCCTGTCGGTGGCCCTGCAGCCGTTCCGTGATGCGGGCGTCGACACGCTGGTGCTGGGCTGCACCCATTACCCGCTGATCCAGGATGAGCTCCGGCGTCTGCTACCGGACGTGCGCCACTGGGTGGATTCCGGTGACGCCATTGCCCGCCGCACCGGCTCCCTGCTGGAGGAGGCCGGGTTTGCACCCCGGGACCTCGTACGCGACCAGTCCTCCGGCCATCGCTGCCTGTTTTCCGCGCCGGCCACGGCGGATATCGACCCCTTCCTGGCCCGGCTCGGCTACCGCCGGGAGGTCATTCAGGCCTGATCCGGGCGCCGTTCAGAGACTCTCCAGAAGCGGGAGCGGGCTACGGTCGAGAATCTTGCGAACCTCCGGACCGGGCTGGGGACGGCCGAACAGAAAACCCTGGACATGGTCGCAGTTGCTGGCGGTCAGGTACGCCAGCTGATCCTCGTTCTCCACCCCCTCGGCGACAATCTCCAGCTTCAGCCCCCGGGCCATGGCAATGATGGCATTGACGATACAGGCCCCGTCGTTACCGGCACGAATGCCCTGGATAAAGCTGCGGTCCACCTTGAGGATGTGTATCGGCAGGTGGTGCAGGTAGCTCAGGGACGAATAACCGGTGCCGAAATCATCGATGGCAATGCGGATGCCCTGGTCGGCCAGCTCACGCAGCGTCTGGCTCACCTTCTCCAGGTCGTTCATGATCACGTTCTCGGTGATCTCGATCTCCAGGTTGCCGGGAGGAAAGCCCACCTGGCGCAGTTGTGCCATCAGGCGCTCGGTGAACATGGGATGTTCCACCTGGACCGGCGACAGGTTGACCGCCAGTCGCAGGTCGGGGTGGCCGGAAGCGATCCACTGGCCCACTTCGCGGCAGGCGTTGGCCAGCACCTGGTGACTGACGTCGGCAATCAGGTTGGTTTCCGACGCCAGGGGCAGGAATTCCGATGGTGGTAACAGGCCGCGATGCGGGTGTCGCCAGCGCACCAGTGCCTCCAGTCCCGCCACCTTGCCGGTGCGCAGGCAGACCTGGGGCTGGTAGTGAACCTCCAGTTCGCCACCGGTGATGGCCCGCCTCAGGTCCCGTTCCAGGGTCAGGCGCTGGCTGGAGTCCACGGTCATGCTGCTGTCGAAGAAGCAGTAGTTGTCCTTGCCCCGGGACTTGACGTGGTACATGGCCAGGTCGGCGTTGCGTATCAGCTGTTCGATGCGCTTGCCCGCTTCCGGGTACATGGCGATACCGATACTGACGCCGACAAAGATATCCTGGTTGTCGAGCCGGAACGGCGCCTTGAGGGCATCGATCAGCTTGCGGGCAATCACGGCGGCGTGATCCCGGTCCGGTACCATCGGCAGCAGCAGGGTGAATTCGTCGCCTCCGAACCGTGACAGGGTGTCGCCCTTGCGCAGGCATTTTTCCAGGCGCTGGGTGACCGCCTGCAGCAACCGGTCGCCCATGGAATGGCCCAGGGTGTCGTTGATGATCTTGAAGCGGTCCAGGTCCAGGAACATCACGGCCAGCGGATGACGGTGCCGGTTGGCCTGGTTGAGGGCCATGTTGAGCCGGTCCCGGAACAGGGCCCGGTTGGGCAGGCGGGTCAGCAGATCGTGGTAGGCCTGGAAGCTGATAAAGGCCTCGGCCTCCTTGCGCTCGGTGATATCCCGGGCGATGCCGTAGTAGCGTGCGCGTTCGTTGAGTTCCCGCTCCTCCGGATTGCCCGTGCTGCTCCAGCTACCCGGGTCGATGGGGAACGCAGTGATCTCGAAGTGCCGGGTGGACTGAAGCCTGCCCTCGGCCTTCAGGCGCACCTCGAAGGTGGCGGGCCGGTCCGTGCTGATGCCCGGGTCGTTGAGGGAGGGGGCGCTCAGTGACGCGTCCTCCTCATGCAGCAGCAGGCGGAAGTGCTGGCCGATCAGGTCGGAGGGCCGGTAACCGAGCAGGTTGGACACTTTGGGGTTGAGGAAGCAGAAACGCCCCTGGTCGTCGAGCATGAACACGATATCGGGGGAGTTGTTGACGATATAACGGTGCAGGGTTTCGGATTTCTCCAGCCGTTGCTGGACATCCTCGTGGGCCCGCAGCAGCGACTGCCTGCCGAGCACGTTCTCCAGGGTTGCCAGCACCTCCTCCGGGTCGAAGGGCTTGCGGATATAGTCGCTGGCCCCCCGCCGCAGGGCACGGCTGACCGACAGGAAGGAGGTTTCGCCGCTGACCACCACCAGCGCGCACCGGGGCTGCAGCCGGCAGGCTTCCTCCATCACCTGGAAGCCGTCGCGTCCGGGCATGTTGAGGTCCAGGAAGGCGAGGGTGAACGGGTGTTGCTGCAACAGGCGACAGGCCTCATTGCCATCGGCGGCCATGGAGACATGATAGCCATGGTCACCGAGCAGGTCCGACAGGCCTTTCAGCAGTCGCGGATTGTCATCGGCCACCAGTATCCGCTGGCGCTCCCGATAAGGTTCTGGATCTGATTCGACTTTATGGATCATCGCACGCTACTCGTCGACCTTTGTCGGTTTTCAGCGAGTTCCTTACCGCAGTTGCCCGGGGCATGGCCACCGGGTCCTGCCGTGCTGTTACCGATCTTCGGTACTGGTCCCCGCAGGGAATAGCAGCCGGAACAGGGTTCCCGAAGGACTGCTCTGGCAACTGATGATGGCGTCCATGTCATCCATTAACTGTTTGACGATGCTCAGGCCCAGGCCGCTGTGGGCGTCACCCTTGCCGGTGGCGACCGGCTCGAACAGGTGTCGGCTGACGGAATCCGGCAGACCGGGGCCGTCGTCCTCCACGGTCAGTTCCACCCATTGCCGGTTCTGTTGCCAGACCGGGGCGGAAGACCGCAGGGTGATTCGTACCGGCCCGTCCGGCCGGCTTTCCGCAGCATTGCGAAGCAGGTTGAGTACCACCTGCCGGATCTGTGACGCGGGGGCCGCAATGGCGGAACTCGTGTCGCAGAGTTCCAGCGCACAGGTGACCTGCAACTCCTGGAACAAGCCTTCCGCCAGCAGGTCCCGCAGCGCACGGACCTCGTGATTGAGGATAGCCTGGCCGTCGTTGTCCCGCTGTCCCGGCGCCCCGTCCGCGTTGTTGCTGGCCAGTTCCCCAAGCAACTCGCTGGCCCGGGCAAGTTCTTCCTCGATGATGTCGATATCCCGCTCGCTGCCGGTTTCCGTCAGTCGTTTGCGCAACTGGTAGAGGTATTGGCGAACCACCGTGAGCGGGCTGTTGATCTCATGGACCTGCCGGCGTATCTGCTCCGCCGACACCGGTGGCGCCGACTGCTCCAGCAGGTCCCGGGCCAGCAGTTCCCGGACGGCGGCAATGGTCAGCCGTCGCGTGGCCTGGTCGCCGTCGTAGTGGGTAAAGGCCGGCACGCCCATCTCCCGGGCCAGGTCCCCGGTTTCCAGCCGGATACGGCGCAGGATTTCCGCCGTCAGTTCATCCTCCAGCCCGAACAGAGCCTTCGCCATGGTCAGGCCATGGCCCTCCCGGATCACCAGTTGCACCGCCACCGCGATAATGCGGGCCAGGTGCCCGGTATCGCCCAGAGTGCCGGTATCATCCTGCTGATGGGCCAGGGCCTCCAGGATCGCCGGGTCCAGTTGCCAGTGGCGGGCGAGGGTGGTGCTGAGCGCCACGTAGCCGGTTTCCGGCGGCCGGTGGGGGGCCTCGAGTTCCTGCCGCAGCAGGAGCAGCCTGCCGGCGTTGTGCAGCATGCCGGTGAGAAAGGCGGTGTCCGTTGCCGGGTAGCGGGTCAGGCGCGCCAGTGCCCGGGCCATCAGGGCGACGGACAGGGCGTCATGCCAGAAACCGTGGAGCTGCTGCCAGTGGCCCTTGCCCAAGTCGAACAGCAGTTGTTGCAGGGCCGCGGTCAGTACCAGGTTCTGCACCCGATCGGTACCCAGGCGCAGCAGGGCCTGTTCCAGGCTGTCCATTGGTTGGCTCGGGTGCGAGCCGGCAGCGTTGGCCAGGGCAAGGATGCGTGCTGACAATGCCGTGTCGAGCTGGATGATATCGGTGATCCGCCGGTAGCTTCGCTGCTGTCGACAGGCTTCCAGAGCCCGTAAATGGGGCTCCGGAAGGGTGGGGAGCTGCTCAGTGGCCGACGGCGGTGTCATTGTCTTTGTGTAACGGTCCGTAACGTAATGTTAATGAACAATACGTTAGGATAGTCATTAGAGAATACATATCAAGAGATTTTTGCCGAGGAATTGATCAATCGTCCCTCCCATTCCCGGAATGGCCTGAATCAGGGTATCATTGTCGTTTTGGTGTACTCACCTGATGATGTTTTGGTCGACTGACGGATAGCGGCCATTAGTGCAGGGTTATGGATGTGAGCGATTCCCAGAATGACGGGGCACAGGGCAGTGGCGGCGTGCCGGACCGTACGGGGCGTCCCGATATTGTCGCCCTGACGGGCGGCAAGGGCGGCGTCGGCAAGACCTCGGTGGCCGTTAACCTGGCCCTGACCCTGGCGCGTCAGGGCCGGCGCGTGCTGCTGCTGGATGCGGACACCGACCTTGCCAATGTCAGTATCCTCCTCGGACTCTATCCCACGCGGACCCTCGAACACGCCATGGCAGGGGAGTGCCGGCTGGCCGATGTCATCCAGGAAGGGCCTTTTGGTCTGCATATCATTGCCGGTGCCTCCGGTGTGCAGCGGTGCATGGACCTGGACATCGGCGATGCCGAGGGGGTCCTCCGGGAGCTGGCGGGCATGGAGCGGGCCTACGACACCATCCTCATCGATACCGCCTCCGGACTGCGCCCGGCGGCGCTGCACATGATCGCCGCGTCGTCCCTGGCCTGCGCGGTGATCACGCCGGACCCGGCTTCCCTCACCGATGCCTTCTCCCTGCTCAGGGTGCTGCAGCGCCGGGGCTATCGGCGCACACCGGGGGTGGTGGTCAACATGGCGGCGGGGGCGTCCCAGGCGCGGTCGGTCTACCGTCGTTTCGCCGGTGCCACCCGTCGTCACCTGGGCATGGACGTGGACTACATCGGTGCCATCTGGCGGGATGAATCCATACGCCAGTCGGTGGAACTGCAGCGGCCGGTGGCCACACTGTCGGAGTCAGACCCTTCAAGCCGGCAGTTCGTCACCCTTTCCGACCAGTTGCTGGGGCATCTGTCACGGCTGCCGGCACGGAAAGCGGGGCTGGCGGCCTATTGGTATCATCGCAGCCGACGGCAGCAGGAAGCCTCCGGCCAGGCCCTGCCGGCGCCAGCCTCCGGATCGGCCGATGCCCGGCCCGATGGCAATGTGCCGACCGGCCATGGTACGCAGGTGGCGCAGGACGACACCCCTGACGCCCGTTGCCGGGCCCTGTTTGCCGACCTGGAGCGATTGCTGTCGGAACAACCCGGGGATGCCCGGCTCAGACAGGAAGCACTGCGCGGTGCCTCCGCGCTGTTATCGCGGATGGCGTCGTCGGAGCCGGAGTTGCCATCGCTTCCCCAAGGGACAGGCTACAGCAAGGCCGATTTCGGTTCCCAGGATGCCCTCCTGGAGCGCCTGAAGTCCCAGCCGGATTCCGTGCGTGTCGACGGATTCCTCGCGGCGCTCTCCAATACCGCTGACGAGTAGCCAATACCGCTGACCGGTAGCGGAACGTGCCCGGATTCCGGTCTTCCTCACGCACGTGGTGCCTCACCGGTTTATCGACCGATCCGATGCTTCAGGATCGCCCGTCACAGGATTGCCGTGCACTTCATTGGGGCGGCCCGGGGCGGGCAGGATAGGGAGAAATGACGATTGTCGTCGGGCTTCCCCCGGTCAATAATCAGCAGTTCTATAACACCTTTTGTTATTCAAAACCGTGACGTGATTTTCGTGATGAGTGTCATGAAGTTACGTTCATGAAATAGGCAGTTTAATTTGTGCGATTTGTCTCTATATTGTCACGATGCCATGCCAGACTCACGGCGTCTCAACGTGAGGGAACGCGGGCTGGCGCGATTTCTGCAGATTCCCCGACAGATAGTGCATTAATGGCCGTGACACTGATGTTCAGACGCACATCGGGTATGGCTGAGGCGATGCTTTCCCGGCGAGCCAAACGGCTCAGGGATAACCGGGTTTGACCACCAGGGATGCCATTGGGATCCGGAACCACCCCCCACGCCGGATCCGTGATATTAACGAGAAGGAGTTCAACTGAAATGACCCATCTGTTTCCGGATATCGACGACACAAGTTCCTCTGTGCGCCGCGCCCTGGAGGGCAAGCATATCCTGATCACCGGCACCACCGGTTTCCTTGGCAAGGCCGTGCTGGAGAAGCTGATCCGGGCAGTGCCCGAGATTGGCGGCATTCATCTGCTGGTCCGTGGTAACGCCCGCCACCCGGATGCCCGTGAACGCTTCTACAGTGAGATCGCCAGCGCCAGCGTATTCGAACTCCTGCGCAGTGAGGACCAGGAGGGGTTCGAGGCCTTCCTGGAAGACAAGGTGTACTGCGTCAAGGGCGAACTGACCCGCCCCCGGTTTGGCCTGCCCGATGCCGAGTACGAACGCCTGACGTCGCGCATCGACCTGGTGATCAACTCCGCCGCCAGCGTCAACTTCCGCGAGGAACTGGACAAGGCCCTCACCATCAACACCCTGTGCCTGGACAACGTGGCCCACTTTGCCCGCCATGGTGGTGGCATCCCGGTGGTGCAGGTGTCCACCTGCTACGTGAATGGCATGAACAGCGGCCAGGTGGCTGAAGACGTTATCAAGCCTGCCGGTGCCCCCATTCCCCAGAGCGAGGATGGCTATTTCCAGACCGACGCGCTGGTGCGGCTGCTCCACGACAAGATTACCGATGTGCGGTCCCGTTACTCCGGCAAGCAGCTGGAGAAGAAGCTGGTGGAACTGGGTATCCGCGAGGCCAACCACTATGGCTGGAGCGATACCTACACCTTCACCAAGTGGCTGGGCGAACAGCGGCTGATGGAGGCGCTGGCGGACCAGAGCCTGACCATCGTGCGGCCCTCCATTATCGAGAGCGCCCTGAAGGAGCCCATGCCGGGCTGGATCGAGGGGGTCAAGGTGGCCGACGCCATCATCCTGGCCTACGCCCGCGAGAAGGTGACCCTGTTCCCCGGCGACCGCGAGGGCGTGATTGACGTCATCCCGGTGGACCTGGTGGCCAACAGCATCCTGCTGGCCGGTGCCGAGGCAGTGAGTGCCGGACAACGCCGCCGTATCTACCAGTGCTGCAGTGGTTCCATGAACCCCATTTCCCTGGGGGAGTTTATTGACCACCTGATGGACGAGGCGCGGGAGAACCATGCCGCCTACGACAAACTGTTCAGTCGTCAGCCAACCAAGCCCTTCATTGCGGTGAACCGGGCCCTGTTCGATGCGGCGGTCACCGGTATCCGGGTGCCCCTGTCCCTGGCCAGCAAGGCCCTGAAGATGGCGGGCCAGAGCCGTGAGCTGAAGCTGCTTCGCAACCTGGACACCACCCGGGCCCTGGCAACCATCTTCGGCTTCTACACCGCGCCGGATTACGTGTTCCATAACGAGAAGCTGATGGACCTGGCCGAACGCATGGGGGATACCGACCGTGAGATGTTCTCGGTGGACCCGCGTCGTATTGGCTGGGAAACCTATCTCCGCAAGACCCACCTGGGTGGTCTCAACCGCTACGCCCTGGCCGAGCGCCGGGTGTACAGCCTGCGAGCCCGCCGCGAGCGCCGCGCTGCCGTCGCTGCCTGATATCCGCACAAACCGTCGTCTTCTCCCGGGGTTGCTTTTCAGCCGCCCCGGGGGGAACTATCCTTCCTGTATGCGACACCTGTCCCCTGACATCGTCAGAACACTCTGGTAGTACGTTGGTCTAATTCAATGGTCAGGTCTGACATGGTCAGATAGGGCAATCCACTTATCAGGGATTTGATGGGCCGACCGACTGACGGCCACGATCCCTGCCCACTGCTGAAACCCGACTGCCCGGCAGTGGCTGACAAGTTCTGTTCCAACAATTCCGACAACTCAGCAACAGACTCTGAAAAAGGGGGAGATAATGACCGACAAGAAGCTATACCCGGTACCCGACAGCTTCGCGAAACGAGCCATCGTCAATCGCGAGCAATACGAACAGATGTACAAACAGTCCATCGAGGACCCGGAGACCTTCTGGGGTGAACACGGCAAGCGACTGGACTGGATCAAGCCCTACAGCAAAGTCAAGAATTCCACCTACGACTACGACAACCTCTCCATCAAGTGGTTTGAGGACGGCGTGCTCAACGCCTCCGCCAACTGCCTGGACCGGCACCTGGAGACGCGCGGCGACAAGACCGCGATCATCTTCGAGGGCGATGACCCCGCCGATTCCCGCCATGTGACCTATCGTGAGCTGCATGCGGAGACCGCCAAGTTCGCCAACGTACTCAAGACCCTGGGGGTCAAGAAGGGCGACGTGGTCACCATCTACATGCCGATGATTGTGGAAACCGCCGTGGCCATGCTGGCCTGTGCCCGTATTGGCGCCATCCACTCCGTGGTGTTCGGCGGCTTCTCGCCGGAAGCCCTGGGTGCCCGCATCGAGAACGGCAAATCCCGGTTCGTGGTGACTGCGGATGAAGGTGTGCGCGGTGGTCGCAAGATCCCGTTGAAGAAGAATGTGGACGCTGCCCTCAAGGGCAAGAACGTGCCGGATGTCGAGAAGGTGGTAGTGGTCAAACGCACCGGCGGGGACGTGCCCTGGGACGCCAGCCGTGATGTGCACTACGAGGACCTGATGAAGGACGCCTCCGCCGAGTGCCCGCCGGAGCCCATGGGCGCCGAGGATCCGCTGTTCATGCTGTATACCTCCGGCTCCACTGGCGCCCCCAAGGGCGTGCTGCACACCACGGGCGGTTACCTGACCTTTGTGTCCATGACCCATGAGTACGTCTTCGACTACCAGGAAGGCGATGTCTACTGGTGTACCGCCGACTTCGGCTGGGTGACCGGCCACAGCTATATCCTGTACGGCCCGCTGGCCAATGGCGCCATTACCGTACTGTTTGAAGGGGTGCCCAACTACCCGGACACCTCCCGCATGGGGCAGGTGGTGGACAAGCACAAGGTCAACGTGCTGTACACCGCCCCCACCGCCATTCGCGCCCTGATGGCCGAAGGCGAGGACTGCATGAAGGGCACCACCCGGGAGAGCCTGCACCTGCTGGGTTCCGTGGGGGAGCCGATCAACCCGGAAGCCTGGGAGTGGTACCACCGGGTAATCGGCAACAGCCAGTGCCCCATCGTGGACACCTGGTGGCAGACCGAGACCGGCGGCATCCTGATTTCCCCGCTGCCCGGGGCCGTGGACCTCAAACCGGGCTCCGCCACCCTGCCGTTCTTCGGTGTCAAGCCGGCGCTGGTGGACAACGACGGCAATATCCTGGACGGCAAGGCCGAGGGCAACCTGGTCATCCTCGACAGCTGGCCGGGGCAGATGCGCACCATCTATGGGGACCACGAAAGGTTCAAGCAGACCTACTTCAGCACCTACGCCGGCATGTACTTCACCGGTGACGGCGCCCGCCGTGACGAGGACGGCTACTACTGGATCACCGGTCGCGTGGACGACGTGCTAAACGTATCCGGCCATCGGCTGGGCACCGCCGAGGTGGAAAGCGCCCTGGTGGCCCACGACAAGGTGGCCGAAGCCGCCGTGGTGGGGTATCCCCACGACATCAAGGGGCAGGGCATCTACGTGTACGTCACCGTGGTACACGGCGTGGAGCCCACCGAGGAACTGCGCAAGGAACTGGTGCAGTGGGTACGCAAGGAGATCGGCCCGATCGCCTCGCCGGATGTCATCCAGTGGGCGCCGGGGCTGCCCAAGACCCGCTCCGGCAAGATCATGCGCCGTATCCTGCGTAAGATCGCCGCCAACGAGCACGATCAGCTGGGGGATACCTCCACCCTGGCGGATCCGAGCGTGGTGGACGAGCTTATCAGTGAGCGTGCTTTCAAGTAGACTCCCGTCCATAACGACGGACGGCGATGCCCGCAGGGATCATGCCCCTGCGGGCATTGTTGTGTTTGGGGTAGAATAACCCTGTTTCCCCGCCGGGTTTTCCGCTGATGTAACGGATCAGCGCTGAGAGATAGCCCGTTGCCAGGGTACAAACACTGGTTTAACAAGAGGATGTCCGTGGATGGCCCAACACATAATCATCGCCGATGACCACCCGCTGTTCCGCGCCGCCCTGCGCCAGGCAGTCAGCCAGGCCGTACCCGACGCGGAGGTGGCCGAGGTCGAGAGCATCAAGGCCCTGCAGGCGGAGGTGGAGCGGAAGCCGGACGCGGACCTGGTACTGCTGGACCTGAACATGCCAGGGGCCCATGGCTTCTCGGGCCTGGTGTTCATGAGGGGGCAGTATCCGGGGCTGCCGGTGGTGGTGGTATCCGGTTCCGAGGACCTGCAGGTGATGCGCCGCTCCATCGACTATGGCGCCTCGGGCTTCATCCCCAAATCCGCCCCCCTGCCGGAAATCACCGAGGCCATCCAGGCGGTGCTGGAAGGGGACATGTGGCTGCCGGCAGGCGTCGCGGAAAAGCTGGAACAGATGCAGGCGGAGAGTACCGACTTCTCGGATCGCCTGGCCTCCCTCACACCGCAGCAGTTCCGGGTACTCGGGATGCTGGCGGAAGGCATGCTCAACAAGCAGATCGCCTACGACCTGGACGTCTCAGAAGCCACCATCAAGGCCCACATCACCGCCGTCTTCCGCAAGCTGGGCGTACGCAACCGCACCCAGGCGGTGATCGCCATCCAGCAGATGGAGCTGGACCCGTCCGATACCTCCTTGTCCGGGGATTAGTAAAGCAGGGCTAAAGCCAGCACCCGCCACCATCGCTTGCGTCTTGATCTCCCTCTCCCCTGGAGGGAGAGGGCCGGGGAGAGGGGGAGGAGCCGGACTGCGGAGTTGCTATCTCCACCCTCTCCCCACCCCCTCTCCCGTCAAGGGAGAGGGGCTAAAGCCGGCGCCCGCCACCATTACTCGCGCCCTGATCCCCCTCTCCCCTGGAGGGAGAGGGCTGGGGAGAGGGGGAGGCGCGAAGCGCCCGATAAACCTCTTCCAGAACCACGTCAGTTTGGCGAAGGATATCGTGGTTCCAGAATCTCAGAACCCGAAACCCTTTCCGAGTCAGCCAGGCATCCCGTTCAGAGTCATTGTCGCACCCGTTATGCTGACCACCATCCGCTTCCACAATTATTTGATGCTTAAGCTCAACGAAGTCAACCACATAGGGTCCAATAGGATGTTGCCTTCTGAACTTGGCACCTTCGATCCTTTTGGCGCGTAAGTGACGCCAAAGCAAGTGCTCCGCATCCGTCATGTTGCTACGCAGGTTTTTGGCGAACTTCCTTTGTTCCATATATTGCCTTCCTTGATCGGAGGTGGAGTCTCCACCCTCTCCCCACCCCCTCTCCCGTCAAGGGAGAGGGGCTAAAGCCGACGCCCGCCACCATCGCTTGCGTCCTGATCTCCCTCTCCCCTGGAGGGGGAGGGCCGGGGAGAGGGGGAGGAGCCGAACTGCGGAGTTGCTATCTCCACCCTCTCCCCAACCCCTCTCCCGTCAAGGGAGAGGGGCTAAAGCCGGCGCCCGCCACCGTCGCTCGCGCCCTAGTTCCCCTTTCCCCTGGAGGGAGAGGGCCGGAGAGGAGGTCGGACTGCGGAGTTGGCGTCTCCACCCTCTCCCGTGAAGGGAGTGGGCTATCAGCGCTTCACGAACTCCAGCCGGCCCTGGGCCACGCGGAGATCCATATCCGTCATCCCCATCACCCGGGCGCCGAGGCTGGTGCCATCCAGCCGGTAGACGGGCACGGTCTCCAGCAACTGGGCCACCACCCGCATGACGTTCTCGGTGACCGGGGCCAGTTCACCGCTGCTGAAGTAGGGCGTGTCCACGCTGCTTTCCAGCAGCTTCAGACGGCGGATGTAGATGGCCTGTTCCTCGCTGTCGTACACCGGTGAGCCCTCCACCTTGAGGGACAGGTCCGCGGGTATCTTCGCCATCAGCGCATTCAGGGCCACCTGGCCGGACAGGTCGATCACCGCGACATCGCGGCCATCGGGCCCCAGGGTGATATCCGCCCTGTCCAGTGACAGGCTCAGGGGAGAGCCGGCCTGGAGTTGCTGCCGGTCATAGTTGCTCACCGCATCCTGCAGGTGTCGCTCGAGGGTGGATTCGCTGATGGTCAGGGGAGAGAAGCCGGCACAGCCGGTGATCAGCACGCTGGTGAGAATCAGGGCCAGTACAGCACGAACAGTCATGACATTTCCTGTGGCAGTGATAGGTGTTTATAGGGTCTCCGAGGCCGGTTCCGGAGGCAAGCGGAGATGCCGCCAAAAGCGTTACACCTTAGTCATTCTCCGGGGTCGCGGTGAGGTGCAGCTCTTCGTCTTCATCGAACCAGGCATGGATCAGGATCGGCTGGCAGCAGACCTGGCAGTCCTCCACATATTCCTGGTCCCGGACACTCGGGTCCACGAAGACCTCCAGCTGCTCCCAGCAATAGGGGCATTGCAGGACGGCGGGTTCCAGCATGGCATAATCACCCTGCCGGGGGGGGGGGGTAAACGCCAGCCCCCGGCGTTGTCAGTGGTGTATCAGAACTGCTGTTTGGCCATCCATGGGATAATGCGGTCGAAGGCCTCCTCCAGCCTCTCACAGGTGGTGGAGAAGCTCAGGCGAAGGGCACTCTGGGTGTGCTCGCCGAAGGCATCGCCGGGCACCGTGCACACGCCGGTTTCCTTGAGCATCCGCAGGGCCAGGTCCGACCCGTCCACATGGGGCGGCAGGTTGGGGAAGGCGAAGAAGGCGCCCCCGGGCTTGTAGCCGGTCAGGTGGGGCGTCTGGTCGATCAGCTCGACGATCTTGTCCCGGCGTTCCCGGTAGATACCCACCATATCCCGGATGCATTGCTGGTCACCGGTCAGGGCGGCAACGCCGGCAAACTGGGCCGGGGTGTTGGCCACCGAGGTGGTGAACATGTGGTACCGGCGCAGGCTCTTGATGGTGGCCTGACTGGAGATCACCCAGCCTACCCGCAGCCCCGCCATGCTGTAGGTCTTGGAGAAGCTGCTGATGCACATGATGTTGTCCAGGTCCACCGCGCAGTTGAGGACACTGGCATAATCATCGTCGTCGAAGATCAGGTGGTCATAGACCTCATCGGAAAAGATCTGGATCCCCCGGTAGGCGCATTCCTCCACGATGGTCTCGATGGTGGAGCGCGGGTAGACGGCGCCAGTGGGGTTGTTGGGGGAGTTCAGGACCAGGGCGAAGGTGCGCGAGCCCATGGCCCGGATCACCTCGTCCGGGTCAAGCTGGTGATCGTTCTCCGCCCGGGTGGGAATGTACTTCACCTCGCCACCGTTCATGCGGATCAGCGGCGCGTACAGCAGGAACGTGGGGTCGGTGATAATGAACTGCCGCCCCGGCTGCGCCGTGGAGGTGATGGCCAGGTACATGGCCTCGGTGGCACCGCTGGTGATCAGGATGTTGTCCCGGGTCAGTTTACGGCCGTAGCGCTTGCCGTAGTAGTCCCGCAGGGCCACCAGCAGTTCCGGCAGGCCGGCGTCCATGGTGTAGCCGGTCTGGCCCGCGTTGAGGGCGTCCACGTAGGCGTCGATCACATGCTTGGGGGTCGGCAGGTCCGGCTGCCCGATGGACAGGTGGATGACGTCCTTCATGGTGGCCGCCATGTTCACCATCCGACGGATACCAGGCACCGGAATCGCCTGCATGGCGGGGTTCCAGGACGCTTTTGCCTTGCGATACTTCACCTTGCGCGGCTGGGTTTGCCCGGTATCTCTTGCAGCCTCTGCCATAAGCACCTCTCACTGCCATGGGTTGTATTGCGGCAAGGCCCTGGGCCGGGCCTGCCAGCGGATCTGTAGCGCCTTTCTTCCTTCTCGCAGAGTAGTCCACGACACAATCCGGGTACAAGAGGCATCAGACCTTTTTCTGACGATCCCACTGACAGGTTTGACCCCGCATGGTCCAGCGGCCAAACTCATTTCAGGTTATACCCCGTCGTCAGGAGGATCCGACACCCATGAGCCAACAGCAGAAGCCGATCATCACCGTACTCACCGCCCCGGGGGAAGACGCCCCCCCGGGCATCGACGCCGTGAAGGCCCGTGGCGAGGTTCGCTTTGCGTGGGACGAAGCTACGCTGCGAGAGGCCTTGCCCGGCAGCCAGGTGATGATGGTGACGGATTTCCGCACGGAGGCCCTGGAGGCCGCCTGGTCCTGTGCCGACCGGCTGGAGTGGATCCACGCCACCAGCGCGGGGGTGGACGCACTCATGTTCCCGGCACTGATCGACAGTGATGTGACCGTCACCAACGCCCGTGGCATCTTCGATCGCAGTATCGCCGAGTACGTGCTGTGCACCATGCTGATGTTCGCCAAGGACTTTCCCCGGTCCATGCGGCTGCAGGCCGGCCACAAGTGGAAGCACCGGGATACCGAGCGGGCAGAGGGCAGTGAGGTACTGGTGGTGGGCGCCGGCTCCATCGGCCGTCAGATCGCACGGCTGGCCCGGGCCATTGGCATGAACCCCCACGGTATCGCCCGCCGGGCCCGAAGTGACGATGATGATTTCATCGCCGTGCACGCCAACGAGCAGCTCTTCGACCAGTTGGCGGTGGCGGATTTCGTGGTGATCGCCGCACCCCTGACGCCGCAGACAGAGGGCCTGTTCGACCAGAAAGCCTTCAAGGCCATGAAGAACAGCGCCCGCCTGATCAACATCGGCCGCGGCCCCATCGTCAACACCAAGGACCTGATCGACGCCCTCAACAAGGGGGATATCGCCGGCGCCGCCCTGGATGTGTTCGAGGAAGAGCCGCTACCGGAGGATCATCCCCTGTGGGAAATGGGCAACGTCATCCTCACGCCCCACATGTCAGGCGACTTCATCGGCTGGCGCCGGGCCCTGACGGACCAATTCCTGGAGAACTTCGACCGGTGGCATCAGGGGGGAGAGTTGTTCAATAACGTGGACAAGAAGCTGGGTTACGCGGGCAGTTAACCCCCCCCCCAAGCGTCCGTCGTACATCCCCTCTCCCCTGGAGGGAGAGGGCCAGGGAGAGGGGGAGCGCCCGCAGGGCGCCAGAGCTGGACGAAGGAGTTACCATCTCCCCCCCCCCCTCTCCCTCCAGGGGAGAGGGGCTACATAAAGCTCGCGTCAGTCATCCCCTCAGGCCACACCCAGCCAGGCATACCACCCAGCCAGGATCTCATCCCCAAACCACAACGCCAGCAAACCCGCAGCCGCCAGGTAAGGCCCAAAGGGAATGGGCACATCCCGTCCATGACGATGGAATACCATCAGGCTTATGCCCACCACGGCACCCATCAGCGACGACAGCAAGATCACCGCCGGCAGCAGTTGCCACCCCAGCCAGGCACCAATGGCCGCCAGCAGCTTGAAATCGCCATGGCCCATGCCTTCCTTGCCGGTCACCAGCTTGAACAGCCAGTACACGGACCACAGCGACAGATAGCCAGCCACAGCGCCCCAGAAGGCACTGGTAAAGTCCGTCAGGTAGCCAAAATAGTTCAGCACCAGCCCCAGCCACATCAGGGGCAGGGTGATGTTGTCCGGCAGCAGCTGGGTGTCAAAGTCGATCATGGTCAGGGCAATCAGCGCCCAGACCAGTACAAGCGCCCACAGGGTGCCCACGGAAGGCCCCAGCAGCCATACCGTCAGCACCGAGAAAAGCGCGGTCACCGCCTCGATCAGCGGATAGCGGACCGAGATCCGGGCGCTACAGCTACTGCACTTGCCACGGAGGAACAGGTAGCTGACCACCGGAATGTTCTCCCAGGGCCGTATCCGGTGCCCACAGGAAGGGCAGGTGGACGCCGGGCGGGAGAGGGTAATGGCTTCCTCGGACTTACGGTCTCCTTCCGGAACCGACAGGAACTCCTCACACTGGCAGCGCCAATCCTGATACATCATCTTCGGCAGGCGAAAGATGACCACGTTGAGGAAGCTGCCGACGCAGAGGGAGACAAAAAGAACAACCAGTGACAGAAGCCACTGGTTGCTGAGTAGGGTATCGAGGAACTGCTGTAGGATCATTTAGCCGACGACCTGGCCCATCTTGAAGATCGGCAGGTACATGGCAACGATCAGGCCGCCAACCAGCACGCCGAGAACCGACATGATCAGGGGCTCCATCAGTGTTGTCAGGTTGTCGACCATGTCATCCACGACACCTTCGTAATGCTCGGCAACCTTGCCCAGCATCTCGTCCAGATTACCGGATTCTTCGCCGATGGCAGTCAGCTGTACGGCCATGACCGGGAAGATATCGGTTTGTCGCATGGCAGCCTGCAGTTGTACACCTGCGGATACCTCTTCCTTGATTTTTGTAATGGCGTCCCTGTACACGGCGTTACCGGTTGCGCCCGCCACGGAATCCAGGGCATCCACCAGTGGCACCCCGGAAGCAAACGTTGTCGACAGTACCCTGCCAAACTTGGCGACAGCGGACTTATCGATGATTTCGCCGACAATGGGCAACTTCAGGATGTATTTATCAATGAGATCGGAGAATTTCGGTGATCGTTTCTTGGCCTGACTAAAGGATATGATGAACCCAACAATGCCCAGCAGTACCAGAAACCACCATTGCTGCATCCACTCAGACAAGTTGATAACCATCTGGGTAAACACCGGGAGGTCGGCGCCAAAACCCTGGAACAGGCTTTCAAACTGGGGCACAACCTTGACCAGCAGAATGGCCGTCACAATGATGGCCACCACGATGACCGAGATAGGGTAGGTCATCGCCTTCTTGACCTTCTTCTTGAGCAACTCGGTCTTTTCGAGATAGGTGGCGATCCGCTCCAGCATCTGTTCCAGGGCACCTGCCTTCTCACCGGAGTCCACCAGGTTGCAGTAGAGGTCGTTAAAGTGTTTCGGCTGCCGTCGGAGTGCACCGGCGAAACTTGTGCCGGAGGCAACATCATTCCTGATGGCAATCACCAACTCCTGAAGGCCCTTGTGATCCAGGCCATCGGCCACGATATCGAAGCTCTGGACCAGCGGGACACCGGCCTTCATCATGGTGGCGAGCTGGCGGGTGAACATGGCGATGTCAAAGGGCGTAACCTTTTTGTTGCCGCCAAACAGGGGTTTTGGCTTGCGCTTGACCTTGCTGGGCATAATGCCCTGCTTGCGCAGTTGGGCCTTCACCAACGCCAGATTGGTGCCGGAGACCTCGCCTTTGGTCTTGTTGCCCTTACGGTCTTTACCTTCCCAGACATACGCCTGAAGTTTTTCTGCCTTCTGTGCCTGTGCCATGCTTAATCCTTCGTTACGCGATTGGCTTCCTCAAGACTGGTCACCCCTTCGATCACCTTGCGAAGGGCGGATTGACGCAGGTTACGGAAACCTTCTTTCTGAGCCTGGCGAGCAATTTCCAGGGAGCTGGCCTCCTCCATGATCATGTTTGCCAACGCCTCGGTTATTTTCACCACTTCGTAGATACCTACGCGGCCCTTATAGCCTCCATTGCATTTATCACAGCCCTTGGGCGTGTACAACGTGAAGCCAGTATCGATTTGTTCTTCTGTGAACCCTTCCTTCAAAAGCGTCTCTTTCGGGACATCCAGTGGCTGCTTGCAACTGCAGAGTCGCCGGCCAAGACGTTGGGCAATGATCAGGCTGACAGACGTGGCGATGTTGAACGAAGGCACCCCCATGTTCATCATCCGGGTCAGTGTTTCTGCCGCGCTATTGGTGTGAAGGGTGGATAGCACCAGGTGTCCGGTCTGGGCCGCCTTGATGGCGATATTGGCGGTTTCCAGGTCCCGGATCTCGCCCACCATGATCACGTCCGGATCCTGCCGCAGGAACGCCCTGAGGGCTTCCGCAAAGCCAAGTCCGACCTTGGTGTTGACGTTAACCTGGTTGATCCCTTCCAGGTTGATTTCAGCTGGATCTTCCGCAGTAGAGATGTTGATCTCTGGTGTATTCAGGATATTCAGGCCGGTATACAGGGATACGGTCTTGCCAGAGCCCGTGGGGCCGGTTACCAGAATCATGCCCTGAGGTTGCTTGAGGGAGTCCAGGTACATCTGCTTCTGGTCCTCTTCGTACCCCAGGGCGTCGATACCCATCTTGGCCTGACTCGCATCCAGAATCCGCAATACAATCTTTTCGCCCCACAGGGTGGGCAGCGTATTCACCCGGAAATCGATGGATTTGGTCTTGGATAGCTTCATCTTGATCCGACCGTCCTGGGGTACCCGGCGCTCGGAAATGTCTAGCTGGGCCATGATCTTGACCCGGGCTGATATCTTGGGGGCCAGCTTGACAGAGGGGCGGGACATTTCCTTCATCATGCCGTCGGTCCGGTAACGCACCCGGTAGACTTTCTCGTAGGGCTCGAAGTGGATATCCGAGGCGCCTCCACGGATGGCATCCAGCAACATCTTGTTCACATACTTAACGATAGGGGCGTCGTCTACATCGGTTGCCGCAACAACGCCTTCGTCTTCGTCCTGTTCTCCCCCTTCTGTCTCAACGCCCTCCAGGTCGGCATCGTCAAGATCACCCATCGCATCATCATGGGACTCGAGGTACTTGTCGATAGCTCCCCGCAGCGCGGCATCGTCAACCAGGATGGCATCGGTACTGAGGCCGGTATTGAATTTGATCTCATCCAGCGCCTGGATATTGGTGGGGTCCGAAACGGCGATAAATAGCCTGTTACCTCGCTTATAAAGGGGTAAAGCGTTGTGCTTGCGGACCAGCTTCTCGTCCACCAGCTTCTCTGGCAGCATCTCCGGTGTAAAGCTGCTCAGGTCCAGCACGCTGACGCCGAACTCCATGGCCGCCGCAAAGGCCAGCTTCTGGCTATCGGCCAACTGGTTTTGCACGAGATAGGTGATCAGGGGGATGCGGTTATTGGCTGCCTGGAGATAGGCATCTTTTGCGACGGCCTCATCCAGTAACCCGTCTTCCACGAAGCGTCGGGCCAGGCCGGTGAGAGTCACGTTGCTCTTGTCGGTTGCCATAGATAGTAAGCTTTCGTTGGTAAGGCACTGACAGATCGGTCAACTGCCTGCGGTGATCAGATGACACAGAGTTTAGATGGGACAAGTATGATTGGAAAGGCCAGCTGTCGACCATTTGCGTCACTCGAGCATGTGAAGGTTGTCCCAGAGTGACGTTGAGCGTCAGTATTGGACCCGGCGGGGCAGGCTGTATTGTGCCTGAGTTCAGGCTATGGTTGTTTCCGAGTTTTCAGTAATGCTCTGTTTTAGAAAGAAAAAAAGGATTTTCGATGAATTGGCACGCCTGGTGCATTTGGTTCATCAGGCTCACACCGGGTCAGGGGCGACGCTCCTCCGGGGCCGAGGCCAGCCCAACGCAAACGCAAACGCAGAGGCAGTTTTATGAACAACATGCAAATGAACCACGCACAAAAGGGTTTCACCCTGATCGAATTGATGATCGTTGTGGCGATCATCGGTATCCTGGCCGCCATCGCGATTCCGGCGTATCAGGACTACGTAGAGGATAGCCGTATCACCTCCTGTCTGGGAGAACTGAAAGCGCAAACCAACAACTGGCTGATTGAGTATTCTCAAGATCCAACCATTGCCAACTTAACCGGCGAGGAGGAAGGGTCTTGTGCTTCTATTACCGCTCCGTCCAACTCGCCGACAAACGGTGGTGCCCCTCGTGATCCCTGGACACAAGCTGTAGCCAAAGACTCGAATAACACTGTTATTACCTGTGATGGCTCTGGTAGTTGCTCTGAGAGCTGATTCTGGTCATTCAATAGAATTATCAGGTCATCAAAGGCCCGGTGGTTGATTCCCCGGGCCTTTGTCGTTTCTGCTTTTCAATTTTTGATTGAAGTTCGTTATGCGTACTACCCAAACAGTTCTGTTTTCGCTGGTCGTGGCGATGGTATTTGTGATTGTACTGTTCGCAGATCTGTTGCCGTTGCCTTTGGGGGACTATGCATCACAGCGGTTTTTACTGGTCGGGTTTCTGGCACTAGGGTGTAGCTCTGCTGTCGCGGTATGGGTGAGCCGGAACGGCTGGCAGGGGTTCAAGCGAGCATGGTCGGTATTGTTGGTTGCGGCTGGTTATATAATGCTGGCGGTACCGTTTGGAACTAATCCCCACGCCTGGGTTGAGCCCGGCATGTATGCCGCTTTCTTCTCCGGTTTCGTTTTTGTGGGGAATCTCGCGGCCGATGACACCCAAAAACATCGTTGGGTCGTTATTCTGGTTTACACGGGAGCGATTTCGGCGGCGCTCTATGGGGCTGTCACCCTGATGGTCTACCTGTTTGCACTTTTGGATCAGGTGACGGACCTTTCAACCTTTATTCCCTGGGGCTTCGTTAACATCCGTTACTGGAGTCATGTTGCCACCTGGTTGATACCGTTGCTTGCGCTGGCATCGTTGGTTGGCCCTTTCCAGAAGCAAAGGTTGTGGCAGTTCTGTTGTGCTATGGGGGCCACCCTTTGGTGGTGGGTTGTGCTCCTCTCCTCTGCCCGCGGCACCATGCTGGGGCTTGCGTTTGGCGCACTGGTAGCGGTCAGCTGTGTAGGGCGCCCGGCACTGCCCTGGCTGAAAGTGTTCCTGCGGTACCTGGCTTATGGCGTAGTTGCGTGGCTGTTGCTTTCGGTGCTGGTTCCGGCGCTGCTGTTGAATGAAGCGAGCCTTCGCAACCTTCATGCAGGCAGCGCCGGCAGACTACCGATGTTTATTGAAGCCTGGCGAATGAGCTTGGAAAACTTCCCGTTGGGCTTGGGGCCTCAGTCATGGCTGACCCACGACATCCTCACTGAAGACTATCTACGGCGTTCCAAACCCGGCCACCCACACAATATGTATCTGATGTGGGCGGCTGAATATGGCTGGCTGATGATGGCGGCCATTCTGGTTCTGGCTGGCCAGGCTATCCGGCTGTTCTGGCAACGGCGGGCTGAAGTTCGCGCTCAAAGTTCAGGCGAACAGGCGCTCCCACTGGCCGCTTTTACCGCTTCGGTATCAGCTGCCTTGTTGCATGCGGGGGTATCCGCCGTATTTATGGCACCGGGTTCCATGTTAATTGGCTTTTTGGTGCTCACGGTTTTCTGGGCCTTGATTTCACCTAATACACAGGCTGCCCCCAGGAAATCGAAAGGAAGAGCGCTGGCTGCGATTGTGGCCGGGGTAACCCTCGGTATTCTGGCCTGTTTTTGGCTCCGTGAGGTCACGGTGTATTACCACGCTATGGTGGAGGACCGTGACCATCACTTTGATAGCGTGCCGTACGGGACCCCTCCCCGGTTCTGGTATTACGGCAATTTTCCACGCCATCCAAGCCAGATGCCGTAGTGGCGAATCTGTCCCTATGACTTGCCCGGGAGAATGCACCGTGTATCTGGTGTCGAACAACACGAGATGGTCCTGGGGCAGAACCCGGGTTCGGTCTGTGGGGTGATCATCAGGAGCCGGATATGAAACAATAAGCCCCAAACCTCAGACAGGACGACCTATGAACCACGCCTCCCTCCTGGACAACCTCCTCCAAATCGCCGACACCGCCAGCGAAAGGGTCATGGCCATCTACCAGACCGATTTCGAGGTGAATACCAAGGAAGACGACAGCCCCATTACCGCCGCCGATATCGCCAGCCACCACGTTATCGTGGATGGCCTGAAGGCGCTGACGCCGTATATCCCCATCCTCTCGGAAGAATCCGCCAACGCCCCCTGGGACGAGCGCAAGCACTGGATCCGCTTCTGGCTGGTGGACCCGATTGACGGCACCAAGGATTTCACCAATCGCACAGGGGAATTCACCGTCAACATCGCCCTGATCGAGAATGGCGAGCCGGTGATGGGCGTGGTCACCGCCCCGGCCCTGGGTGAAGCCTACTGGGGCATCAAGGGGCAGGGCGCTTGGAAGCGGGAGGCGGATGGCGTTACCCGTAAACTGCAGGTGGTGGAGCCGCCGGAAGCGGTGCGCACCGTCGCCAGCAAGAACCACCTGAACCAGGAAACCCGCGACTTCATCGAGCAACTGGGTAAGCATGAACTGGTCCAGGCCGGCAGCAGTCTCAAGTTCTGTCGTATCGCCGAGGGCAAGGCCGATATCTATCCCCGCCTTGGGCCAACCTGCGAATGGGATACCGGAGCGGCCCATGCGGTGCTGGCCGCCGCCGGCGGAAAGGTCAACAAGCTGGATGGCACGCCGTTGCTCTATGGCAAGGAGGATGTGCTGAATCCCTATTTTGTGGCTTCCGGTGCCTGGTACTGATTGCTCTAGTGAATCCGAAATCGGTGCTTTCCAGAATGGCAAAAATTGGCAATAATTGCCATTCAGGTAAAGTAGAAACGCTGGAGGTGCCCATGGCCACAATGAAT
Source organism: Marinobacter sp. OP 3.4 (assembly GCF_036224885.1). NCBI lineage: Bacteria > Pseudomonadati > Pseudomonadota > Gammaproteobacteria > Pseudomonadales > Marinobacteraceae > Marinobacter > Marinobacter sp. OP 3.4. The sequence goes on along the minus strand of NZ_JAVVLT010000040.1, from coordinate 35,127 downwards.
GTATCGCTGCCGGAACCAATGAAAGACTGGGTCGAGGCCCAGACCCGAACAGGTCGATACGCCAATACCAGCGATTATGTAAGGGACCTGATCAGAAAGGACCAGGACAGGGCTGATAAGATCGCCAGAATGCAGCAACTGGTCAATGAAGGGCTGGAAAGTGGCGACGGATCCAGAACCATGGACGAACTACGTGAACACGCACTAAGGATGGCCAAAGGATAGCCCCGCCAATGGACTATGTGCTCAGCCGGAAAGCTGAAGAAGATGTCGTCAGTATTTTTCTGGAAGGAACCGTTGAATTTGGTGTCGATCAGGCGGATCGCTACCACAAAAAACTGGAAGAGAGCTTCCGCTTTCTGGCATCAAACCCCCTTGCAGCTCCCGAGCGCACGGAACTGAGCCCTCCAGTGCGGGTGCATCCGGTTGGTGTGCATATAATCGTTTATCGACTGGAGCCTCAGTCGGACCGTGTGCTGATCATCCGCATCAGGCATGGCAAAGAGGATTGGCTAAGTTGAGAGTATGGTAGGGTTGACTGACAGGTAACAGCAGGGTGGTTACGGATGGATAACGAAGACATCAGGTGGTTGCAGCGCCTGCGCGCACAGGCGACAAAGCATGGCATCGGCTGAATCACCCGCGACGGGCCACTCAACGGGTCTGCCTGACAATGTTCTCCAGGATCTTCAACGTATTTTTGCAAATCATCCGGTCGTGGAACGTGTGGTGTTGTATGGTTCCCGGGCTAAAGGTAATTTTCGCCCCAATTCTGGCATAGACCTGATGGTCATCGCGCCGAAAATCTCCTGGCGCGAGTTTAATCAGATGGAGACCGAAATCGATGACCTCCTTCTGCCCTGGAAGGTGGACCTTGCCCTGGAGCACCAGGTTGAAAATGATGAGTTACTGGCGCACGTGCGGCGTGTCGGTATTCCGCTTGACGACCGGTGAACGCCAGGAGCCCTGGTTTCGGTATGTGGGCTGATCACCAGGACCCGGGTGCGGGGCAGGTTATACACGCTGAAAGCGGAACACCCTGCATGGTTCAAGCGGATCGGGAGGAGTTTGCGATCGTTATCGTGTTGGGCAGGCGTAAGCGAGCTGCTGTAGAACAACTCAGCTACCCGTTGTAACCAGAAATTGCCCACTATTACAGTACGTTACAATGCCAAAAAACCGACGGAAACAACGTCTGAAAACGGCAACCGGATAACAGTATTGAACGACCAGGAGCCCTAGGATGGAACCTCGACGTTTCTCCGGAGGTGCCCCATGGTTGTCGCCCGACTCACTGCCGCTTTACTGATTGCCACCTTGTCCCTGTTGCTGGGTGCCTGTGGGGGCGGTGGCAGTGGTGCCGGGAGTTCTTCCTCGGGCACCTCGGCTTCATCCGACGCCCCGGAGCCGGATGAAGACCGCTCCGTGACGATATCCGGCTACGCCGTCAAGGGCGTTATTTCGGAGGGTATTATCACTGCCTGGGTGCTGGATTCCGACGGCGCCTTCGTCCGGGTAGGGGAGCCGGTTCGCAGCGACGAGCGCGGTTATTACGACCTGGCTGTCCCGGCTGGACACGACCTTATCAAGCTTGAACTGACCAGCGACGGCAATACCCGTATGCGCTGTGATGCTGTCGACGGCTGCCAGGGTTATGGCGGCTCGGCCGCGGCCGCCTTCGGTGAAGACTTCTGGCCCGGCCCTAACGTCCAGTTGGAAACCATAGTCGCCATTGATGGCAGTGATGGCCCCACCAGTGGACACCTGACCCCCCTCACCACCCTCAGCACCACCCTGTTCGAGGTAACCGGTGCCGGCAACGGATGGCAGGGAGTCGAGCAGGCACAACGCCAGGTAGAGGCCTGGTTCGGCCTGCAGGCAGGCGCTGTGGCGATCACCCCGGTGGACATCACCCGAGAGCTGCCCACCGACCTTGCCGTAACCGATCTGGAAGCCGCCCTGGTCAATTCCGCCTTCCTGGGGCTGGCGGAGGAATTTCCGGTGGAAGGGGTGCAGGGGGTGATCGATGCTTTTCGCCAACAGCTCATGAACACCGGCGAGATAGCCCCTGACGATACGAATGGACAGCCAGGCAGCGACCGCATCAGGGCGCACGCGGCAATGCACGCCTATACCCTGGCTGAAAGCGAAACCAATACAGACACGCTGTTGTCGGCGGCGGAACGTCTGGTTGGCACCATGGACGATCCGGTTAACGCAGGCACACCACCGGACGACCAGCCGGCATCCGGCGACGATGGTGCAACAACCGAAGACGAGCCCGACACCGCACCAGAACCCGAGGAGGACCTGGTCCAGCAACCCGCGCCGGAGCCGACGCCTGAACCCCCACCGGAAACCGCCGTGGCCAGGCTCTCCTGGCAGGCCCCGCTGACCCGTGAAAACGGCAACGCCCTGTCCATGGGCGAAATCGACCGGTACATCGTCCGCTATGGCACCCAGCCCGACGTGGACCAGATGACCAACGAAGTGATTGTGGAAGACGGTCAGGCCATGGAATATGAGATCACCGATCTGCAACAAGGCACCTGGTACTTCGTCATGCGCACGGTTGACCAGAATGGGCTGGAGAGTGCCTGGTCAGAGGTGGCCAGCAAGACAGTGGCCCAATAAACCCGGGTCAGACGCCGGTTTTCGAACGCCCTCGGCAGGACCGCACCAGGTGCCGTAGTGTTGGCGAAAGTGCAGCGTGCATCGCGATCAGCATCTGGTATGATAATGTTTCACAAACAAGTGAAACAGGAGGCTGCAATGGAAGCCACCACCAGAGACTTGCGGCTCAATACCAAAGAAGTGCTCTCTGCCACTCGCCGCGGCGAGGATGTGATTATCACCTACCGGGGCAAGCGCACGGCTCGTCTTGTGCCGATAGACGAAGAGCCTGCAAAGGGCAGGAACCCTGGTTTCGGTATGTGGGCTGATCATCAGGAACTGGGTGTTGACGAACAGGTTCGACGTTTCAGACAGGGAAGGCGGTTTGACTGATGCTGATAGACACGGACGTACTGATCTGGGCGTTCCGAGGAAATGAATAGGATGTAGTCCCCTTGGCCAGCCTGGGCGATGACGACAGCGGGCCGGAGTTTCTGGTTTGAAAGATCTGAGAAGGGAAAGCGGATGAGAACTACGCTTCCTTTTGCAAATGCTCCCATGCATGGTCCTCTTCCTCGTTGAGCCAGTCTTCCCGCAGGGCAGATTTTGCTGCCTGGAGGGTCTCATCCTGAGATTCGTCATCAAGTAGCGTAATCAGTACGCGCCGCTTACCTTTTATGGATACCTTCTCCAGCCACTGAATATGCCCGGATTCGTCGATAACGGCTTCTACGGTATTCATCATGTTCCTGCTCCCGGACGGGATTGATGACGGAAATTGTGACACTGCCCGGTCCCTTGAGCAAACCTTGCCCTCACAAATCCCCAAGCCGAACCTTAACTACCTGCTGCTTCTGCATAAACGAAATCAGCACAATGGCCCGCTCCTCGCCATCGTAGGCCTGGAAGATCCCCTCCACGCCCCGGAAGGGCCCATCCTGTATCCGGACCTTCTCGCCCTTTTTCAGGCCACCTTGCTCCTCAACCGCTGTCAGACCGTCGTGGATGTACGCGATCACCTCATCCGGCACGGGCATGGGTTTTCCCCCAAAGCTCACCACCCGCAGGACACCCCGGGTCGAGCGCAGCTTGCTCCATAACGGATCTGACTCATCTATATTGATAAACAGGTACCCGGGAAACAGGGGCTCCAGCCGGGAGGTGCGCTTGCCGGCACGGATGCGCTCCACCGTCACCTTGGGGTAGAAACACCGGGCATCCTGATTCTGCAGGTTTTCGAGCGCCCTGTCGCCTTGGGCGGCTTTGTGTTGGATAACGTACCAGGGCATGGCGGCAGTCCTTGCTGTCATTGATCTGTTTAACGATGCGACACAGTGAAGGTTAGTGCAATCCCTGGAGATTGCCGGGGTTGGGCTGGCCCACCGTTGAAAAGGCGCGGAGATTAACGCACCACAGGCAAAAAACAAATGCAAAACTGACCCTTTAACAAGCGTTAACCAAAACCCTTAAGAAAAGTACTGTTTTGACCAACGGTGGGTCTTGTTGTTTCTGTTTCGTAACGTAGAATTGCAACACATTTTCCGGGCATGCGGACCGGGGATGAAACTGACAATTCTTGCCATCGCCAGAACGCACCAATATCGGGTAGGTGGGGCGGTAGCGTGCCCGGGGTAGCCACCGAAACGGCACACAACAGCAAAATAACCGGAAACTCAAGAGGTACACTGTGAACGACGGCCAACAACGCCTTCGGACTGACGATGAAATCGATCTGCGCGACATCGCCTGGGCCCTTATCGAAGGCTGGCGATGGATCCTGGGCACCATGGTCGCTGTGGTCCTGCTGGCCGCTATCTATGTGTTTGCCGCAACGCCCATCTACAGCACGAACATCGTATTCGCCCCGCCTACCGACGGCCTGCGAAGCCTGAACTCATTGCCCGGTATCGACTACTCAAGGGAAGAAGTGGTTGGTGAGCTGTCGGTGCGCCTGAGCTCCTACGAGAACTTCAGCCGCTTCCTGGAAGCCAGTGAAGAGCACCGTAACCGGCTGGTGGGTGCGCTGCAGAACGTGGAAGACGAAGCCCAACTGCCGGCTGTCCAGTACCGCCTGTTCACTGAAAACCTGTCCGTCGTGAAAATGGGTAGCGGCGAAGACGATGACGACCCCAGGCGCAAACTCACACTATCCTTCAGCGACCGCATTGACGGCCCCGATTTCGCCAACCAGTACTTCCACTGGACCCGGGAAACCTTTACCGACACCCTGGTGGAACGGGCACAGCGCGCCATTGATCAGACCGTCCGCCGCAATCAGTCCAGAATGGAAGCCCTGCTGGATGCCCAGAAGGCACAGGTGGAAGCCCGCATCGCCCGCATGCAGGAAGAGGATGCCATCCGCCTGAAGCAACTGCGTGACGAACTGGACGCCGAGATAGCGTCCGTGATTGCCAGCCGGGAAGAGCGCATCCGCATCTTGCAGAATGCTGAGGCCATTGCCTCAGATATGGGCATCCAGCGCCCGACAACACCCCGTGATCTGAGCCCCCGCCAGGGTAACGCCGAGGTTGTCTATGCAGAGATCAACGCTGCCAACTCCCAGGACGGCCTGCCCCTGTACTTCATGGGCGTGGATGCCCTGAAGGCCGAGCGCCAGGTCATCGAAAACAACCTGCAACAGGAAACCAAGACCCCCGCCATCAGGCAGCTGGAAAAACAGATCGCCATACTCCAGCACAACCGGGAAATCGAGGCCCTGAAGGCCCGGGAAAGCAACGCCCCGTTTTCGGAAGAATACAATCGCCTGAGCGAGGAAAACACCCTGCTCAGGGCCAACCAGGTCGATAAAGATGAAGTCGACGTCACTCAGGTGATCAGCTGGGCCTATCGCCCCGGCAGCCCGGATTCGCCGAAAAAGTTGCTGATTCTGGCATTGTCAGTGGTTCTGGGTGGCATGTTGGGCATCGTTGTGCTGATGATCGCCCGGCTGATACGTAGCAGAAGCTAACAGTATCTTAAGAGACTGAGCCCGGCCGGGTGGCGGACAATAACGGCATCGAACCCAGGAAGGATGTAAGCGATGTCGGTCCCGAATTACGAGCAGCAGCCCGCCTACGATGACGAAATCAGTCTGGTTGACCTGGCGACAACACTCATTCGCCGCCGATATGTCATATACGCCGTGTTTGGCGGCACGGTGCTGCTGGCCTTGTTCTATGCCTTCTTTGTAATGGCGGAAGTGCGGGAATACGTCACCCTGGTCCAGTTGGGAGAAGACGACGGCAAGGCCCTGGAGTCACCATCCTCGGTTATCGCCAACGTTGAAAGCCACTGGTACCCGGACCTGCGGGGCCGGTACCGGGCTGAGAACGACACCAGGCTACCGTTTGATATCAGGGCAGAGAACCCGGAAAACACCCACCTGGTCAAGCTGACATCGAAAGCCACCGCGGAAAATGTTGAGAATGTTGAAACCCAGCACCAGGCGCTGGTGGACAGGCTGACAGAGCGGCAGACAGACCTGCTGAACCGCCAGAAACAAGAGCTGGAAGAGCGGGTGGCGTCCCTGCGGGATTACCTGGAAGAGCTCTCCGGTATGGAAGCAACCGGAGAGGCCCAGGCAGAGCTGATCCAGCAACGGGCCAGAATGCTGTCGGAGATTGAAAACACCACCAGCCGCATTGACAAGCTCCAGCCAGCCGAAGTGCTGGTGGTGGCGAGGGAAAGCGCCGAGCCTAAAGGCCCCTCCAAAGCTCTTGTGCTGGCCCTTGCCGCCGTCCTCGGCGGCATGGTGGGCATCTTCGCCGCCTTTATGGCGGAGTTTATCAGCCACGTGCGGAAGGCCATGACAGCAAACTCCCCCTGAACGGCCCACAACAACAGGGCTACGGACAATCCCAGCAAAATCGGATATCGCACACTATGTCGCTAGAGCTGACGTTACCTGCCCTTGCCACCGGCGGCATATTGATGACTACCAGAGCTTGCTAGTTGATTTTGTGGGGGGCATGGAGGCAGAAGCCTGCGGGCAGGACTTCGTCGTTTGCCGGCCCTATCCCTTGGCAACTAAAGTAGAATTTTTAAGATAGTCCGCGCTTAATCGTTTAAATTATCAGATATCCAGAGAAACTATCTATGCTAGAAAACTCCACCATTCTCGTCACCGGCGGCACCGGTTCCTTCGGCCACAAATTCATTCCCATGACTCTGGAGAAATACAACCCGAAGAAGATCATTGTGTTCTCGCGGGACGAGATGAAGCAGTGGGAAATGGCCAAGCTTTTCGAAGGGGACGATCGGCTGCGCTTTTTCATCGGTGATGTTCGAGATCGAGAGCGTATTTACCGTGCGTTGGATGGCGTGGACTACGTAGTACATGCCGCCGCTACAAAAATAGTACCCACAGCAGAGTACAACCCGTTCGAGTGTATCAAGACGAACATCAACGGCGCGATGAACCTGATCGATGCCTGCATCGACAAAAAGGTGAAGGGTGTTGTTGCCCTTTCTACCGACAAAGCCAGCAGTCCGATTAACCTTTACGGTGCAACCAAGCTCGCGTCAGACAAGGTATTTGTAGCGGGCAATTCCTACGCTGGTGGCCACGACACCAGGTTCTCGGTAGTTCGCTATGGCAACGTAATGGGTTCACGCGGCTCTGTCATTCCCTTCTTCATGTCCATTAAAGATAAGGGAGTGCTGCCGATTACTGACCCCCGCATGACCCGTTTCATGATCAGCCTGGAGCAGGGTGTCGAGTTGGTTTGGCATGCCTTTGAAGATATGGTTGGCGGCGAAATCTATGTTAAGAAAATCCCATCCATGAAGATGACAGATTTGGCCCGGGTCGTAGCGCCGGATGCCAAACAGGAGGTGGTCGGTATTCGCCCAGGTGAGAAGCTGCACGAGCAGATGATTGGCGCGGAAGACTCCCATTTTACCTATGAATACCCGGAACATTTCAAAATTCTCCCCAACATTAATGACTGGGGTACTTGCAAAGAGCGAATTAAGGACGGTAAAAAAGTACCAGAATTCTTTGTCTACTCCAGTGATAGCAATACTGAGTGGATGACCGACGCAGACCTCCAAGCCTGGATCGACCGGCACTACAACGAAATTGGTAAAATCTGATCATGATTCCGTACGGCAAGCAGGCCATTTGCCAGGCAGATATCGATGCAGTGCTTGAGGTGCTGCAGTCAGACTTTCTGACCCAGGGCCCCAAAGTGCCAGAGTTCGAAGCAAAGGTGGCCGACCACGTGGGGGCAAAGCACGCCTTGGCGGTAAACAGCGCTACCTCGGCGTTGCACATCGCATGCCTGGCCCTCGGCCTGGAGGATGGCGATTGGTTATGGACTACGCCCATTACCTTCGTGGCCTCCGCCAACTGCGGATTGTATTGCGGAGCAAAAGTGGATTTTGTGGATATCGACCCACAAACCTACAATTTGTGTCCGCAAAAGCTGGCCGAAAAACTGGAACAGGCTAAGCAGGAAGACCGCTTGCCGAAGGTGCTTGTAGCCGTTCACCTAAGCGGCCAACCCTGCGATATGGAAGCTATCCATAAGCTGGGCCAGCAATACGGCTTCCGTATTATTGAAGACGCCTCTCATGCTATCGGTGGAAAGTACAAGGGAGAGTTTATCGGTAGCGGTCGCTACAGCGACATCACGGTGTTCAGCTTCCACCCTGTGAAAATCGTTACCACAGCCGAGGGTGGCATGGCCCTGACCAACAGTGATGAGCTGGCGAGTCGTATGAATCTGCTTCGGAGTCACGGTGTAACTCGGGACCAGAGCCTGATGACCCATGAGCCGGACGGCCCTTGGTACTACCAGCAGGTGGATCTGGGTTTTAATTACCGCATGACCGAACTGCAAGCAGCACTGGGAGTAAGCCAGATGGATCGGCTGGACGCCTTCGTTGCACGCAGGCACGAACTGGCTAAACGCTATGATCATCTACTGGCATATCTGCCCGTAACCACACCTTGGCAGCACCCGGACAGCTATTCCGGTTTGCATTTATACGTGATCCGTCTGCAGTTGGATAACATCAGCAGAAATCACCGTCAGGTTTTTGAATCTCTGCGGGAACAGGGTATTGGTGTAAACCTGCATTATATCCCCGTGCACACCCAACCCTACTACCAAGCTATGGGATTCACAGCCGAGGATTTCCCGGAGGCTTTGGCTTATTACCGAGAGGCGATTAGCTTGCCGATGTTTCAGGGGATGACGGACGAGCAGCAGAAAGAGGTAATCAACGCATTAAAGTCAGCGCTTTCAACGGGTGGGGGCTAAATGAACCGAGTTGCGATAATCCCTGCCCGCGGCGGCAGCAAACGCATACCCCGTAAGAACATCAATGCCTTCTGTGGCAAGCCGATGATCGCATGGTCCATAGAAGCGGCAAAATCAAGCGGGTGCTTCGATCACATTATCGTATCCACCGATGATCATGAAATTGCAGAGGTCGCAAGAGCCTGGGGAGCAGCCACACCCTTTCTAAGGCCCGCTGAACTGTCTGATGACTATACTGGTACCTTGCCCGTCATCCGGCATGCCGTGGAATGGCTGGCTGAACACAACAACAGGGTGGATTACGCATGCTGTCTTTATGCCACTGCGCCATTTGTCTCCGCCAATAACCTGAAAAAAGGTTTTGCGCTGATACAGCAAGAGCGTTGTAGTTATGCATTTTCGGTCACCAGCTACGCCTTTCCCATTCAGCGAGCCGTCCGGATTACTGGGCGTGGCCGTGTGGCGATGTTCAACCCGGAGTACTTCAGTACTCGCTCACAGGATCTGGAAGAAGCTTGGCACGACGCTGGTCAATTCTACTGGGGAACGGCTGAAGCATGGTTAGAAGAAAAGCCGATCTTTGGCGAAGACTCAGTACCGGTCAAACTGCCCCGCCACCATGTTCAGGATATCGACACACCCGAAGACTGGGCCCGTGCGGAGTGGTTATTCAAAGCCATGCGCGCACAAACGGAGACACAATGAAAGTCGCCTTTCGTGTGGACGCCTCCGTCCAGATTGGTACAGGCCATGTCATTCGCTGCTTGACCTTGGCTGAAGATCTGCGTCGACAGGGATACCAGTGCCTGTTTATTTGTAGAAACCATGAAGGCAACCTCGCGGACTTAATCGCCCAGAAGGATTTCGAAATCCACCTGTTGCCTTCACCAGAGCAGTCGACAATGCCGGCAAATAACGAACCAGATTTGGAACATTCCTGTTGGTTAGGCGTCTCATGGCAAACTGATGCAAAGCAAACGCTTGAAGTACTTGGCTATCACAACATCGACTGGCTAATTGTTGACCATTATGCCCTTGATGCCCAATGGGAGCGCCTATTGGCCGAAGCGGTTGGTCAGATTATGGTAATAGATGACCTGGCAGATCGGGATCACCAGTGTACGGTGTTGCTGGATCAGAATGTTTTAGGCGGCGATGTGAAGCAAAGGTACGAAGCCAAGGTCAATAAGGGGTGTGAACTTTTACTGGGTCCGCACTATGCGCTGTTGCGCCCTGAGTATGAAATGTTAGCTAGGGCCTTGCCTGAACGTGACGGCAAAATATCGCGAGTGTTGGTCTTTGTGGGTGGAAGCGACCCCTATCATCTCACAGAGTGCTATCTGGATACGCTTCGGTCTAAACCGTTTGAGCACCTATTCGTCGATGTTGTGATTGGTAAGAATCATCCCTCTCCAGAAACGGTAGAGCAGTTGGTGACTAATCGTAGTAAAACGCGACTTTACTGTGGATTGCCAAGCCTGTCTGCATTGATGGTCAGGGCAGACCTGATGCTTGGTGCGGGGGGCGCGACGAACTGGGAACGGATGTGTCTTGGTTTGAACTGTATTGTTAGTAGTGTTGCTCGCAATCAAGATGAGATAAACCGGGAGCTGGGAGCTCAGGACCTCATACAGTTTCTTGGAGATGCAGAGTCCCTAAGCATGGTCGAAGTATACGAGGCCGTAAAATTTGCATTGGAGCATCCAGAATACAATCGGGTTCAATCAAATGCTATGAGAACCATTGTGGACGGACGTGGAACCCAATACGCATCACAAACCCTGAAGGATGTTCGAGATCGTGTCGCTTCGTAAAGTTGGTGAACAAGACCTGGAGTTAATGTTGAGCTGGCGGAACAATCCAGTTGTTCGGGCTAGTATGTTTTCTCAAGATGTTATTCACCTGAATCAGCATCGAGAGTGGTTTAGGCGCGAATCCGCCAAACAGGACTCAGCCTGGTTTTTGTTTATTGACGCGAATAAAAATCCTGCCGGAGTGGTTTATTTTACTAATATGGACAGGATCGCCAATCACGTTTTCTGGGGGTTTTATGCAGCGCCTGGAGCTACACCAGGTACTGGTACAAAGATGGGAATCGAAGCTTTGGATTATATCTTTGACACGGAGGGATTCCATAAAGTTAATGCTGAGGTTCTGGAAACCAACGAACGGAGCTATGCACTCCATAAAAAGCTAGGTTTCCGTATTGAAGGAACCTTCAATGACCACTACTTAGGTCGTGATGGTTATGAGAGCGTTACACGATTTGCTCTGATGGCAAGTGAGTGGTCAGATCTCCGAAAAGGATCTTTCTTTAGGAAAAATACTCTCATAGATCTCGGGTAAAAAATTGCATACAAAAACGTATATTCTTGCTTCATCAAAACCTTGGCATAAGACACAAACCGCTGCCACCAAGCTATCGAGCAGCGAAAGCATTATTTGGGTTGAAAGCCCTGAAGAATTGGATCACGCGCTTGAGGTTACTTCGACTGTCCGATATATCTTCTTTCTACATTGGAGTTGGTTAGTCCCGGAAAGGGTATGGAAAAATTTTGAATGTGTATGTTTCCATATGACAGACGTACCCTATGGTCGAGGGGGCAGCCCGCTTCAGAATCTGATCGTGCGAGGTCATGCAGAAACCATGCTTACATCGCTTCGCATGGTTGGAGAAATGGATGCGGGCCCTGTTTACGCTAAACGCTCCTTATCACTTGACGGAACAGCTCATGAAATTTACCTGCGGGCTGGTGAACTGAGTTTAGAGCTTATCGATTGGATGATAGAACAAGAGCCACAACCAGAGCCACAGAAGGGAACGCCGCTGGTGTTCAAACGCAGGGTGCCTACACAAAGTTCGTTACCTGCCTTTGGCACAATAACTGATCTTTACGATCACATACGGATGCTGGATGCTCCAACGTATCCCAAAGCTTATTTAGAGCACGGTGAGTTTATTCTTGAGTTTTCCGGTGCTAATGCCAGCGAGGAAGAGCTTACTGCTACTGTAAAGATTCGCAGAAAATCAAATCAGGGGATAGAATGAACGTAACGATCGACGGTGTAAAAATTGGTCCAGAACACCCACCCTATATCATTGCTGAACTCTCGGCCAACCACAATGGTTCCTTGGATCGGGCCTTGGAAACCATTAGCGAGGCTAAACGCCGAGGTGCTTCGGCGATAAAGCTGCAAACCTATACTGCAGATACGATGACCATCGACAGCGACAGGCCTGAGTTCCTAATTAAAGGGGGGCCGTGGGATGGCTACAAGCTTTATGATCTTTACAAGTGGGCACAAACTCCTTTTGAATGGCATAAAGCTTTGTTTGATCATGCCCGTGAAATTGGAATTACCGTTTTCTCGACACCATTCGACGAGAGCGCTGTAGATTTGTTGGAAGAGTTGAACGCTCCAGCATATAAAATCGCCTCTTTTGAACTGACAGATATCCCACTCATTGAATACGTTGCGAAAACCGGAAAGCCGATTATTATGTCAACCGGCATGGCAACAGAGCAGGAAATCGAAGAGGCGGTCGCAACTGCTCGCAACGCTGGCTGTAGGGAACTTGTTTTATTGCATTGCATTAGCAGTTACCCGGCGCCGATGGACCAGGCTAATGTAGCCCAACTGGTGGAATTGGGACTGCGCTTCAACGCCGTGCCAGGCTTGTCTGATCATACGCTGGGCACCACGGCATCGGTTGCCGCTGTGTCCCTCGGTGCGCGCCTTATAGAAAAGCACTTTATCCTGGATCGAAATGACGGTGGTCCAGATAGTGGATTTTCGATTGAGCCAGAAGACTTGGAAAGACTATGTACTGATACACGTGATGCTTGGGCTGCGATTGGAAAAGCAGGATATGATCGTCAAGAGGCTGAACAACCTAATAAAATGTTCCGTAGGTCGATCTATTTTATGCGGGATATGAAAGCTGGAGAAACCGTGTCTGAAACAGATATTCGCCGAATCAGGCCTGGAGTGGGCATAGAGCCAAAATATTTCAAAGCACTCATCGGCAAAACGGTCCGGGTAGATGTGCACGGCGGCACACCTACAAGCTGGGAGCAATTCGATGAGTAAAACTGTTCTTGTCGTAGCCGCTCACACCGATGACGAGGCCTTGGGCTGTGGTGGTGCCATCATTAAACATGTAGCTCAGGGGGACATCGTTTACGCAGTGTTTTTGGCAGATGGGGTGACCTCACGTCCAGATGCCAGTGCTGATCAAGTGGAGGAGCGAATTTCGGCAGCCACTAATGCCCACCAGGTGTTAGGGATCAAACAGAGCTATATGCTTGGGTTCGCTGATAACCGAATGGATAACGTTCCATTACTGGACATTGTTCAAAAGCTCGAAGAGGTTTTGATTAAAGTTCAGCCGCAAGTTATATACACACATCATTATGGTGATCTTAACGTCGATCACCGCGTTACACACCAGGCAGTAATTACGGCCTGTAGACCTGTACCCGGCGCTTCCGTCAAGGAAATCTATCTATTTGAAGTTCTCTCCGCCACGGATTGGAATACACCGGGTGTGGCTTCTTTTATTCCGAATGTTTTTGTCGACGTTTCTGAATTTTTGAAAAAGAAAATGGAAGCTTTGGCAGCTTATGAGCTAGAGATGCGGGCGGCTCCACACACTCGCTCAATGGCAAACGTAAGGCGGTTAGCTGAGTTCCGGGGAAGTTGTGTCGGTTTTGATGCGGCCGAGGCCTTTAGTTTAATTCGATTGCTAAAATAGTAATTTCACAATCGCATATAAATAGAAGTCGACTATCTTCGACTAAAAAAGTCCAGTGACGATCTGATTTTTTAGGCTTTGAAACTTCGGGTGTCTGGTTGTAAACATAAATATACCAAGCTAACAGTTCGAGCAGATCTTGAGGACTAAAGGTGAGATTAATACGTAATACAATTAAAACGATGATCGCTTCACTGTGGATGGTTACTTTTGGGGGCAAAGGAAAGCTGAGCATATTGAAGCACACTACTGCCCATGTTTATCCAGGGGCGTTACCCAAGCATACCTGTAAGGAACTAATCGATATTTTTGAAAATGCGGCTTTTGAGACAGAAAATCCGAGGTTGTGGTGCGATCAAACAGGCTCAGATTCACGACTTTGGTGTTTTGAAAAAGATATTGGGAGTCTAATTGAGTTCTTCGACATTGATCATTGGGTAGATGCTGTAGAAAGTTACACTGGGAGGAAAGTTAGGTCATGGTGTCTTATGGCAAACCGGGTTGTGCATGCCGATGGGAACCTAGGTTCAGGTGGCGGAGCGCATCGAGATTCCGCATTTTCCCATCAGGTTAAATGTATATGGTATTTAAGCGACGTTGGGCCTGATAACGGACCTTTTCAGTATATCCCAGAAACTAATATGAATTTGTGGAGTCAACGAAAGCGATATCCATTAGGCCAGACAAGACTGCATGATATTCAAGAAGGTTTTCAAGAGGTAAACGCATCAGCAGGAACTATGTTAGCTTGTGACACGAAATGCATACATCGCGGAAAGCCTATTGATAAGGGGGTTCGGTACGCAGTAACTTTATATACGTTTCAGAGTGACCGTGGTGTTTCTAATATATTACGGAAGAGTGGCTTGATTCCTTTTGAATAGGTAACACTACGTGATAAAACTTCTTGTTTACCGGATAGCCCCAATTGCACTTCGGCCACTCGCAATTTATCTGGAAGGGATGCTGCCTGGTAAACCAACAATTCTCGTATTATCCATCCCAATAGCGATGATGGCCCTTACTCTATCATCTATTCCTGTTTATCGCGATTATTATATGTCGCGATCAGATGATCCAGCGTATTTAATTAAAAAACACGCTTATATGAGCGGTTTGGTTTGGTTGATGGTCGCTGCGATAGCATTGTTGATTCTAGTTTTGATGACGCCAATAATAGATTATAGTTGGCGATTTGTGGCTATCGTATGCTTCACTTTTATCATAGAGAAGCTATCGGAAGAGTGCTCTAGGGCGTTAGAATTTAGAAAACAATTTTTTGGTTGGTTTTTGGTACAAGTCTATCGGTCAATATGGGTCTTCATCGTCTTTATTTTGCTGTCTTTTAATAATAACTATCAGTTTATTTATTTGTTGATTTCTGCGTTTTCTGCACTGGGTGTTTCTTTTATCTTTATGAAAGTGATTGGTAGACCTTCATTCCTCACGACCAAAGGGATAATTGCTATTAGAAAGAACTTTGCATATATAGTTGGAACATTTCTTCCTGCGTCATATAGACAGTTGCCAAGAATTGCGATCGTAAAATGGTATCCAGAGCAAGCTCATACTTTTGTCGCTCTAGCACAGTTGGCGCAAGGCGTAGGAATCTTGTTTAATGTTCGATATCAAATACCATACAGGAAACTTATTGCTCGACGACCTCTAATGTTTCAAAGGCGTTTGGAACCGACAATGAAAAAACTATTGGGGTTTCCAGCTGTTCTAGTGATGGTGTATTTGATGGGCCCCATGTTCATAGATCTCTCTGACCTATCAACGATTACACAGATGGTTTTACTCACTCCGATTGTCGTAGCAGATGCACTGCTCTTCGCGATAATGTCAGTTCATCTGGGGTACGTTCAGTGGGCTTCGGGTATAACCAGAGCGGTAACCTTTTATATTGTATGTATCTGTATTGCGCTAGCTTTTTGTGCGGTTTTATGGGTGGTCGATGCAATTGATAGTGTTAATCTGTCAGGAATTCCATCTAGTACAATTTTTATTGGTTTACTATGGCTGGTTACTGCTAAACTATTTTTCTTTAAAAGCTCCGATTTCAGTAAAAGAACTCAATGAGCCACTCCCAACTCGGAATCGCTAGAAGAAATACCGCCTGGTTATTAGTCATTCTATATGGGAGTGATGTTTTTTGGTTTCTTTTGTCTAGAAGTGGGCTAGTAACTATAAGGGCGTATAAAATTCAGCCCTTCTCTTGGGTTGATTTTTCGATCTTCCTTGCCTGCGTCCTAGTTTTTTGTTTGGCTAGCTTCCTTTTCACATATGTAGTTCGGCCACTTCCAAAGTTTGTAATTGGCTACTTGGTAGCGCGCTCTTTGGTTGTTCTGGCGATAATTCTCAATATACTATGTTTTATCATTGTTGACCCTCAGGCACGATATAGTGGAGGAGAGTTCACTCCTTTAAGCTGGATAATATACCAAGTCGCAAAAGGCTTTACTCTGGCTTTGGTGGTATTAATTGTAAGGGAAAATTACGAACGAAATTTCGTTTCGTCGATTTGGATCTTTTTTCTGCTGGCCAGCTATTCAATGACCATAGACGGCTTGGCATCTGCTTTAACTCTGTTTGTCTTTATCTACCTGTTATTGGAATCGAAAAAACTCACGTTAATCAGACTATTTACTTTAGCGCTATGCGGTCTTCTACTTTTTTCTGCGGGATTTTATTCAAAGTTTGACGGTATTCCAGATTACGTTACTCCCCAGTTCATCGCCGAATGGGTCGTTTCTAGATTTTCGATTCAAGCAGAACAAATGTACACCTACTCGGCAGGGAGTAGTATAGTTAATTCTCAGTATTCCTATCTTGAGCTAATACAGCGCGATTTAGAGTTCCGTATAGGTAAGGCGCTTGGGCAAGGTGCTAACTTTGAACATCCCAGGAATATTTCTGAAGCAACTAGATTTGATATGCATAATAGATATGAAGCATCAGCTGGCTCTAGTGCAGGAGCTCTGCTTGGTACCGCTTATCTTGGGCCATTTTTTTTAATCGCTCCTCTATTTTATTCGTTTATTTTTATACAGTATTTTTACGGTCTATCTAAAAAGGTAAGCTTTTTCGGTCTTATTGGCTATGCATTTGTCTTTAAAGTTTTGCACGCAAATTTTGCAGGTTATTTGGTCATTATGAGTGCTTCTTTTGTGTCTGGATCTATTTTTATTCTGATGTGTTTGCTTATGCGAAAAAAATGATCCATGTTTGTATGTCCTCTGTTATGTTTAGAGCAGGTTAGATATAAATAGAGTTTAGAGCGGTTAGTGACGAATAATATTTTTGGGTTAACTGAAAACCAGCTAATTAGGTGTGTGAAATTGCTGTCGTATTTAAGCAAAAAAAAGATACTGTTAGAGGTGGAAAATTCTTTAGAGCGATTTTATGGCCAAGAAGTGTATAGCTCGAATGAAAGAAGTTTTTCTGATCGCTCAAACACTATCAATTTCATTTTTAACATCATTCGTTTGGCAAATCGGTTTGTCATTTTCAATTTTATATGTTTAGTGGCGATTATAACTTTTTCGGGTATTTATCGGTATCCTGTTGGTCAACCTAAGATCTTTCAGTACGGAGTCACTCGGAATAATTTGTTAGCATTAAATAAGCTGAATAACTGTCTTTCGAAGGAGGTAAATGAATGTATAGCTGAAATGTCGCGAAACCTGCTTTGGAAGGAGAGGGTAAAGTCGCTGATTTCTATACGTTTTTTATGGTATGCTGCTACGTTGTTGGCGAATAATAATTACCAAAATGCACTAGTTTATGCGAAAGTGGCGATAGGGATGGGGGCAGTCATCGTTTATTCAAGTCGACCTTTGCCCTCAAGCGTCGAGGTCGTGTGTATAGCGTCGGACCACTCTCCAGTTGCTAGAGCCTTAATAGCCCTTTCGAAACTAGAGGGTAGGAAAACCTGTTATGTTCAACATGCGCCGGTTACGAAATATTTTCCCCCTTTGTCAACCGATTTGTCGATTTTGTATGATGACAAATCGATTCAAGCCTATCGAGAAGCTTCTGAACTATCAGGGACAACATTCGATGCTGAGGTTCAATTAATGCCTCCGTTTTCTGAATGTTTTCGCTCGCCAACGTTAAGTGATGGTCCTTATATCGTGGGAGTGTGCTTGAGTCGATTTCCCGATACTTCGACGTTAAAGAAATTCCTCAACGAACTGAGTAAACGTGAAGATGTTACAGACATATTTTTGAGGCGTCACCCGGCATGTAAGCTGGATTTGTCGTTATTGAAAATGATTTCAAAAGTTAGCTTTAGAGATATTGACGAAAGCCTTTTCGATTTTTCATCTTCTATATCCTTGGCAATTGTTCCCAATAGCGGCGTTACAGTTGAATTGCTCCATCTAGGCGTTCCCACATTTTACAAATCTGGTCTGGATGATATTGCTGAAGACTATTATGGTTTCTTAGAAGAGGAAATATTACCCTCTTTTCATAGTTCGAATGCGTTTAGTTCGACTTTTTGTAAGAATTTTTTCGATGAACGCTGGAAGCAACGCTTTTCTAAGTATGATTTGACGGTATATAGGTCAATTTGGGAGTGTAGGCAGCGAGTCGGGACAGCGTTCGCCAAGCTTATGCGATAAAAGTTGCGCATTGTTATCGGTTATTCTTTATATTTATTTTCCTAAGTAAAAACGAGTGCTGAGTTTACCATGCCGAATGAAAGACCATTAGTTAGTATCATAACGCCGGCTTATAACAGTTCAAAGTTTATAGAGGACGCTATTGAGTCTGTTGTTCTTCAAACTTTTAAATCTTGGGAAATGATTATTGTTGATGACGCTTCCAGTGATTCGACTGTACAACTAGTGTCAACTTGGATGAAACGAGAGCCAAGAATTAAGCTAATTGAAAATACTAGTAACCTTGGCCCGGGTCCATCTAGAAACTGTGCATTAGGTATCGCGCGAGGACGATATGTGGCCTTCCTTGATAGTGATGATGTTTGGTTAGCGGAAAAGCTCGAACGTCAGATCTCTTTAATTAGTAAGACCAGAGCACCCATGGTGTTCTCATCATATTCAGTTATCGATGAGGACGGTCAAGATGTTGGGAAAATAATTTCTGCGCCAAGTTCAGTTAGTTACGCATATTTGTTAAGTAATACTGTAATTGGCTGTCTAACAGTTCTAGTAGATAGGGAAAAGGTCTCTGATTTAAGAATGCCTGATATACCCTCAAGACAGCCACTTGTGCTTTGGTTAAGTATATTGCGGAACTATGGAGACGCAAAAGGGTTGGATGAAGTGCTTGCAAAATATAGGGTCCGACCTTCGTCTATTTCAAGCAATAAATTTTTGGCTGCTCGCCAAGTCTGGAACGTATATAGAAACTATGAAGGGCTTAATTTCATAACCAGCATTTGTCATTTCATTAGGTACGCTATCAATGGCTTATTGCGGAATCGCAGTATTTTAAAAAATAGGTTTTTTTGATCTCACAAATCGATAGCTCGGTTTTTGGAGTTATTGTTAATTATTTTCACTTTCAATAAAAAGGTTTTATTAATGAAGCAAAGACCGGTTTTCATTATCGGAGCTGGCCGATCAGGAACAAAGTTTCTCCGAGATACTTTGTCGGTAAGTCCTGATGTGGTTCGGGTTCCTTACGATATCGGTTATTTGTGGCGTTATGGCAATGAACGACTGAAACATGACGAAATTGATCCAGCATCTGTTTCAGATAAGTCTATTCAGTGGATGCGAAATAAGCTACCGCATCTGGCCGAACGTGACGTTCAAAAGGCGAAATCGGACATTCTGATCGAAAAGTCTGTTCCTAATTCCCTGCGACCGTTGTTACTATATCGGGCATTTCCAGATGCTACGTTCATCCACTTGGTTCGCGATGGGCGTGCTGTTACAGAGTCGGCCATTCGGATGTGGCAAACCCCACCTGAGAAAGGATATCTTATGGATAAGATCCGGTATTTTCCTTGGGGTAATTTTCGGTACGCTTTTTGGTATTTGTGGAACCGAATTTCTGGTTTGTTCAACAATGCCCCGCCTATTTGGGGGCCTCGTTACAAAGGTATTGAGGAGGATGTCAAACGTTATCCCCTTCATGTTGTTTGTGCAAAACAGTGGTTTCACTGCGTCCGTATTGCTTTTGATCAGTTGTCTCAGATTCCAGATAGTCAGGTAATAACGATTCGATACGAAGAATTAATGGACAACGCTGATACAATCGTATCCCTGTGCATGCAGCTTGGTATCGATCCTCATCCCGTTACCCGTCAATACAAAGATACTCTTAAAACGGGTGAAAACGAGAAATGGCGGCAAGGCCTGTCTGAAGACCAGCAGAGTGAAATCCTGAGAATCTTTGAGGAGCTCCCGGCCACCATAAAGGAGTATGTCTTTTGTGAAGCGTCTATTTGACATCGTAGTTTCTCTTTCTGCGTTGCTATTTTTGTTTCCGTTAGTGGTTTTGATATATATCTGGGTACGCTATGATTCCCGTGGGGGCGCTTTTTTTCGACAGTCCAGAGTCGGACTCAATGGTAAGCCTTTTTCTATCCTGAAATTTAGGACAATGACGCTAAAGCCGCAAACTGATACAGGCTCTTTTGACGCAGGGGATTCCAGTCGTATTACTTATGTTGGCCGAATTTTGCGCAAATACAAACTTGATGAATTACCTCAGCTTATCAACGTGCTAAAAGGTGAGATGTCGATTGTTGGGCCCAGACCTGAGGTTCGGTCGTGGGTCGACACCTATCCAGAGCGTTGGCGCAAGATTCATCAAGTAAAACCAGGTATTACAGATCCCGCTTCCATCGAGTTTCGTGATGAAGAAGTGCTTCTGGCTCAGTACCATGATCCACAAGCCGCGTACAAGAACATTATCCTCCCACGTAAATTAACGTTGTACGAAGAGTATGTGGAAAATCACAGCTTTGTCGGCGACGTTAAGTTAATTGTAAAAACGGTCTTTAAGGTGGTTGCAAACTGATATGAATATACCTTACTTTAGGCTTTCGTCGTGTGAGCAGGAACTGGCTAATGTGCAAGAGGTGCTTGAGTCTGGATGGCTTACAACAGGGAAATGGGCCCAAAAGCTTGAAAGCCTTTTTGCAGAGCACTGTGGTACCAAGCACGCTCTGGCTGTCAACTCATGCACCGCAGCGTTGCATCTTGGGATTGAGGCGTTGGGTATCGGCCCGGGCGACAAGGTTATTGTTCCCTCGTTGACCTTCACTGCGTCGGCTGAGGTTATTCGCTATGTTGGCGCTGATCCTATATTCGTCGATATCGATAAAGATACATTATTGATGGATCCTCGGGTTGTTGCTGAAGCGATCCGCCGAACCGAAGGTATCAAGGCTGTCGTGGCAGTCCATTTCGGCGGTCAGTCGGTTGAGCTGGACGGGGAAGAGGGGCTCATTGCAGTTTGTAAGGAGTACGGTGTTCGGCTCCTGCAGGATGCCGCCCATGCCTTTCCCGCCCAAGATACCTATGGTCCCGTCGGCAGTGTTGGTGACATCACCTGTTTTAGCTTTTACGCCAATAAAACTATTACCAGTGGTGAGGGAGGCATGCTCGTTACCAATGACGACGATATTGCCCGCCGTGTAAAAATGATGCGCCTTCACGGTATAGATCGGGATGTGTGGGATCGTTTCTCTGGCAATAAAGCGTCGTCCTGGGTCTACGATGTTAAGGCTCCGGGATTCAAATACAACATGCCTGACTTAAACGCCGCTGTTGCTGTGGCTCAGTTTGTTAAGGCTGAAGCGTTCAGGGAGGCTCGCCAAGCAATCGCTGAGCGGTACAACCAAGCATTCGGTGGGCTTTCCGGTGTTCAGTTGGTGAAATGGCGGGTGCCGGTCTCTCGGCATTCCCACCATTTGTTCCCGATTGTTCTTGGTAAAAACAGCAAAATTTGTAGAGAGGAATTTATTGAAAAGCTTTCTCAGTGCGGGATAGGGACGTCGGTGCACTATCGCCCTCTTCACCACATGAGCTATTACCGTGAGAAGTATAGTCTGGATGCTGAAAAATTCCCTAACACTGAGTCTTACTGGAATGGGTGCGTATCGCTGCCCGTGTATCCAGCAATGAGTGATGACAATGTCGATCGTGTCGTTTCCGAAGTGTCTAGGCTCTTGACCTGATGCAGTTGCCGAGTCTCACAAAACTCGGCTCCAACTTTTTCCAATCTCCAGCGACAGTGTTCCTGATCCTGCTCTAGACTGGGACATAAAGACTCATCGAATGAGGGTATCCATGCTCCAGGCATTTCTTAATCTCTCTCGAGCCAGTAAACGACTGATTTCTGTCCTATCGGATACGATCTTTCTTTCGTTTGCCTTTTGGGCTGCTTTTGCCCTTCGTCTCGAGGAAAAAGCCTGGATGCCAAGCCAAGACCAGTTGTTGGTGGGTGGCCTTACCATCGGTGTCTCAGTAGTGATTTTTGTCCGGCTTGGGCTTTACCGGGCAATCATTCGATACCTTAGCGACAAAGCGTTTGTAACAATCAGCATTGGGGTTGGTTCGTCTGCGCTTACCTTGATTGCGCTTGCCTACCTGTTGCAGGTGTTTGTCCCCCGGTCCGTCCCGATCATCTACGCTGCCCTGGCTTTCATCTTTGTCAGTGGTACACGGATGGGTGTCCGCATGCTGGTGGCTCGTCCCCAGCGGCGCAACAAGGAGCCTGTCGCGATTGTTGGTGCCGGGGAAACCGGTGTGCAACTGGCGGAGGCCCTGCGTCAGGGCACGGAATATCAGCCGGTCGTGTTTATCAGTTACCACAAAGCCAATCACCGTACGCTGATTCACGGGCTACCCGTTTATGGCATTGATCATATTGAGAAGGCCATTCGCAAGCATGGGGTGAAGCGCCTGTTGTTGGCGCTGGATGCAGATACCCGACTAGACCGTAAACAACTGTTGCGGGAGCTGGAGCCCTTGGCGGTGCCGGTACAGACGGTGCCAAGCATGGCGGAACTGGTGTCCGGCCGCGCCCGCATCAACGATATCCGCGACCTGGAGCTGGAAGATCTGCTGGGCCGTGAACCCGTGTCACCGGACAGTGCCCTGGTGGCCTCCAGTCTCTTTGAGAAGTCGGTGATGGTGACGGGTGCCGGCGGCTCCATTGGCTCCGAGCTGTGCCGTCAGATCCTGCGACAGAAACCGGCCCGCCTGATCTTGTTCGAACAGACCGAGTACGCCCTTTATGCCATCGAACGGGAATTGCGTTCGATCAATGCCGTTGAGGACCTGGGTGTCGAGCTTCACGCGACCCTGGGCAGTGTCATACACCGCCGCCGGTGTGAGGCCATTATGCGTGCCTTCGGGGTGCACACGGTCTACCACGCCGCCGCCTACAAGCATGTGCCCCTGGTGGAGCACAACATCATCGAAGGGGTGCAGAACAACACTTTTGGCACCTGGCATGTGGCGGAAGCAGCCATTGAAACCGGCGTGGAGCGCTTTGTGCTGGTGTCCACCGACAAGGCCGTTCGCCCCACCAACGTCATGGGGGCCAGCAAGCGCCTGGCGGAACTGGTATTGCAGGGGCTGGCGGAGCGCCAGTCCGATACCCGCTTCACCATGGTACGGTTTGGCAATGTGCTGGGCTCTTCCGGCTCGGTGGTGCCCCTGTTCCGGGATCAGATACGCGATGGTGGTCCGGTAACGGTGACCCACCAGGATATCATCCGCTATTTCATGACCATTCCGGAGGCCAGCCAGCTGGTCCTGCAGGCCGGCAGTATGGGGCAGGGCGGTGAGGTGTTTGTATTGGATATGGGCGAGCCGGTAAAGATTGTCGACCTGGCCCGCAAGATGATCCACCTGATGGGGCTGTCGGAGAAGACGGAGGATAACCCGGACGGTGATATTGAAGTCCGCTTCACCGGCCTGCGCCCCGGCGAAAAACTTTATGAGGAACTGCTCATCGGCGATGATCCGCAAGGCACCAGCCACCCCCGCATCATGATGGCCCGGGAGGCCTCCATGCCCTGGGCGGAGGTGGAGTCCCTCCTCAAGAAGCTTTCCCTGGCCAGCCAAAACTTCGATTGCGCCCGTATCGCGGAACTGATCCGCGAGGCGCCCACCGGCTATGCGCCCAATGGCGAGGTGGCGGACCTGGTGTGGTGTCATTCCGCGCTGCCTGAGGCACAGCCGGATGGTGGAGTTCGGCGGCTTGGGGCCTGAGTTCAAGGACTTGGTTGGCCACGGAATCCACGGAAGAACACGGAAAAAAGAAAGAAAAAGTTACCAGGATTTTTTAGGTCTTTTTGTCTTTCCTTCCGTGGATTCCGTGGCCAAAAATTTTTATCGAAAGGAATAACTGATGCTCAAGGAAGACGAGCTGACCTATAAGATTCGCGGTTGTGTATTCAAAAGATGGAGTCAGACTCCGATGGGCGCCCAGCCTCACCGGTCGTTATAGGCCCTGGCAATTGTAGTTACTGGAAGAAACATCCTGAGGGGGCATGATGGCAGGGACTGGAAGCCGTAACTTTCATACAATCTTTGCCGTCTGGTAACAGCGTCCGGATTACCGCAATCCAGAATATCCAGTAACACGACAGCTGTGCCGACGCGCTCTGAGGCGAATTGGGCGCCCTTGAGCGCATCCGCCAGTAGCAGGCCGCCGAGGCCGTTTCCCTGGACAGCCTCTGTGACACCGATCATGCTGATGAATGCTGCCGGAATGTTGCCGTCGGGTAGAGCGTATCGTCGGTAACGACCGGGCAGAGCCTGATATTCAATGCTATGGGCGTTGATGGCGTAAAATCCGAGGATTCGTCCGCACGTGTCTGCCGGGTCCACCGCGACAAATACTCTCGCTGTACCTCCTTTCATTAACTTGCCTGCTGTTTTTTGCAGGAAGTTATCAACGGCATCAACCCCTGATGAGAACGTCATTCTGTCGTGCCTGCGGGTATCGAGCGGCTCGATTACGAACTTCCCTGTCATTTAGCGCTTTGAAACCTTTTCCTTGTGTTGGCTGAACGCGTGACGGAGTTTGTCTGTTGGCTCGGCAGGGTGCTCCAATGCCTCGAAAAACGCTTGGTGATCTTCCGGCTTCAGGTGTGTGACTTCCTGCGACCGGATTGTCTCGATGGCACGTTCGTATGCAGCAGTAACCGCAAAGGTTGAGGTATCCTGCCCCAGCATTGCAGCGGCGTGCTCTACGGTTTGCTTGATCCGCTCGGTGGTACGGAAGTTGAAGCGGGCCGTATTGCGATCCCGACTTTCCGGGGTGTTGTCAGGTATGGTGAGCATTATGTGAGCTCCTTACAGGTAAGTCCGGATTTAATTGTACGTCACCTGGGCGTACGCAGCAACAAAGGTACCATTGCCCCAGTCTGATGGTGGTGTGAGGCGCGGTTGACGCTACGCACCCAGTGGGGATGAGGCTGACCTGGTGTGGTGCCGTTCTGTGCCGCTTGAAGAATCGTCCGATAGTGGTGTTCGGCGATTGGGGGCTTGAGCTCAAGGAACTGATTAGCCACGGAATCCACGGAAGAACACGGAAAAAAGAAAGAAAAGGTTACCAGGGTTTTTTAGGTCTTTTGTCTTCCCTTCCGTGTCCTTCAGTGGATTCCGTGGCAAAAAAATCTTTTTCTAAGGAATAACTGATGCTCAAGGAAGACGAGCTGACCTATAAGATTCGCGGCTGTGTGTTCGAAGTATACCGCCATCTGGGGGCCGGGTTTCTGGAGTCGGTTTACCAGAAAGCGCTGGTTCAGGAGTTACGGCTTGCCGGGTTGGCTGTGGCATGTGAGGTACCGGTTGTCGTCTACTACAAAGGCAATCCCATCGCTGAACACCGGGTGGATCTTCTGGTCGAGAATTCTGTCATTATTGAACTCAAGGCCCAGCAAAAGATGCCACTCTCGGCAGAGCCGCAGCTGATCAACTATCTGAAGGCCACCGGCAAGGAGGTTGGGCTGTTGGTGAACTTTTCGTTTCCCAAGGCAGTGGTGAAGCGGGTAGTTGCTTGATTGCCTAAACGGCCAGAATTTCGATAGAGCCTCAGTGTGGAACTGATCCGCGAGGCGCCATTTTGAGCCTTCCGATAGTGGTGTTCAGCGTCTGGGCGCTTGAAGAGTAGTTAGTCAAAGATGAATCAGCTAGTTTTGGGCAAAAGGAAGTGCCATGTATTCAGATCGTTTTGGGCGATCAGTCAGAATTAGCCGTCACGCCAGCAATCGAATGAAAGAACGGTCGATTTCGGCCGGCGAGCTTTCCGACTTGATCGAGCATGGACAGACTCGGTATAAAGACGAGACACGGCTGTGGATTGCCCATCATTTTGCCGACCGGTCGGATAACTTATTGTGCGTGCCTGTGGTGCTTGAAGGTGAGTTTCTGATTGTGAAAACTGTCATGCATCACTTTTCCTGGGAGGTCTGAAATGCGAACTGTTTATGATTCAGATGACGACATACTGACAATGCACCTCAGTGACAAGCCCATCGTTAAAGAGGTCTCTCAGGATTGGAATACGCATGTCAGCTACGCTGAAGATGGGTCTATCGTAGAGATCGTGATTCTGGAAGCAAAGAAGAGTGGCGCTTGGCCGTTGGTGACAACCCACGCAGCCTGATTATTAGGGGCTGAGAACCAGTCACCCCACATCATGATGGCCCGGGACGATGTGGAATCCCTCCTGAAGAAACTCTCCCTCGCCAGTCAGAACTTCGACTGCGCCCGCATTGCCGACCTCATCCGCGAGGCGCCTACCGGATACGCACCCAATGGCGAGATGGCGGATCTGGTGTGGTGTCATTCTGCGCCGCTTGAGGAATCATCCGATAGTGGGGTTCGTTGATTGGGGGCCTGAGTTTAAGGACTTGATTGGCCACGGAATCCACGGAATAACACGGAAAAAGAGAAAGGAAAAATTACCACGATTTTTTAGGTCTTTTTGTCTTTCCTTCCGTGGATTCCGTGGCTAAAACAATCTTTCTGGTGGGTGGCGGCGTTTGAAGCTTAATTGGGGCTGCCGGTGTTCTCTTATGACGTCTTCACTGTTATGATCATAGTGATCAGTATTGCAGGAGGTGAGCATGATCACAGAAACCAGTGCGGTTAAATTCCGGCAAAACCTGGGTGAGATGATTAACCAGGTTCAGTACCGGCACGACAGTGTGTTAATCAAGAAGGATGGTAAACCTGTGGCCGCGCTGGTGGATGCGCGCCTGTTTAACCGGATTCGCAGAATGGAAGCTCGCTTCGATGCTTTGAGCAGCAGATTGGAGCAGGGGTTCTCCGGTGTGCCTCAGGATGTAGGTATGCGGGAGATCGAAGAGGCCGTCGTCAACGAACGCTCTGAAAAATAACGGGAACGAGACCAGGGATGGCATCTATTCAGGTAGTGCTTGATACGAATGTGATTATCTCCGGCATGGCTTTCCCGGCCAGTGTGCCGGGAAAGATCATGCAAGCGTGGCGGAGCGGCGCGATTGACGTTGTTCTCTCGGATTATATTCTTGATGAAATCCGCAGAGTTCTTCCCAGGTTGAGAGGTCGACACGGTATGTCGGATCTGGAGATCGACGATCTGGTTGATATTTTGGGGTTTATCGCGGATATCGTTGACCCTGTAACGCTGCCCCATGATGCCGTGAGAGACATACGTGATACCCCGGTGCTTGGTACCCTGGTAGCTGGTATGCAGTTCCACGAAGTGGGTTATCTGATTACTGGTGATAAGGACCTGCTTGTCCTGGAAGAGTACTATCCAGTCGTAACACCATCAGAATTCTGGGCCAGGCATGGCGGTTTGTAGGCTGTACGCTGCTGGCTCCGTGATATTTGCGGCACATATGGCAAAAACCTATAATCTTATACCGTAATTCATTTCAGCTCAGGATCCCCCTTGTCTTCCAATATCGTCTGGCACAATCATAAGGTCACCCGCGCCGAGCGGGCCACAATCAAGCACCAGAAGCCCTGCCTGCTGTGGTTTACCGGGCTCAGTGGTTCCGGCAAGTCCACCATTGCCAATGCGCTGGACGTGGCCCTGCATCATCGGGGTTACCATACGTTCCTGCTGGACGGTGACAATGTACGCCACGGCCTGAACAAGGACCTGGGGTTCTCCGACAGTGACCGGGTGGAGAACATCCGCCGTATTGGCGAGGTGAGCAAGCTGTTTACCGATTCCGGGCTGATTGTGCTCAGTGCGTTCATTTCCCCCTTCACCAGCGACCGTCGCATGGTGCGCAACCTTTTCCCCGCTGGCGAGTTCATCGAGGTTTTCATGGACACGCCCCTTGCCACCTGTGAGGAGCGTGATCCCAAGGGCCTGTACCAGAAGGCCCGGGCAGGGCAGATCAAGCACTTCACGGGTATTGACTCCCCCTATGAGGCTCCGGAACGGGCCGAGGTTTGCCTGGATACCTCCGAGATGACGGTTGATGACTGTGTCGACAGTCTTATCGAGTATCTGCTGGAACGGGGGCTGATCCTCCAGAACGGAAAATCCGCCTGACGTTCATTACCTTATTCAAATTCCGTATTTGGCATTCGGCGGGTTTAACGGTTTACTGTGTGCGCCCTGGTTATTAAAAGGGTGTTTGCTATTCCTTTTGGTGCACAGTCACGACTCTCGTCCGGATGAGACAGGGAGTTTTTACGCACACGGATACGGTTCGGGAGTTTCATTTCCATGGCGTGGGAAGCCATCTTTACGCTGGTCCTGCTGGTGTCTGTCCTGGGGGCACTGGTTGCTACCCGGGTGTCGGCGGACCTGATCCTGATGGGGGCGTTGATCCTCCTGGTTATCACCGGTGTGTTGACGCCCGCGTCGGCGCTGTCGGGGTTTGCCAACCCGGGCGTGATCACCATCGCGACGCTGTACGTGGTGGCGGCTGGCCTGAAGGAAACCGGGGCGGTGCAGTGGATCGCCCGGCGAATGCTGGGCCATCCCAAGAGCGCCTCCGGTGCCCAGGCACGCCTGATCGGGCCCACCGGGGTGCTCAGTGCCTTCATGAACAACACCGCTGTGGTGGCGATGTTCATCCCCGCCGTTCAGGACTGGGCCCAGCGCCTGAACCTGCCTGCCTCCAAGTTGCTCCTTCCCCTCAGTTATGCCGCCATACTCGGCGGTACCTGTACCCTGATCGGCACCAGCACCAACCTGGTGGTGGATGGGCTGTTGCAGAGCCGGCTGGATATTCACCTGGGGCTCTTCGAGTTGGCCTGGGTGGGGATTCCGTTGCTGGTGGTTGGCGGCCTTTTCCTGGTGCTGTTCGCCACCCGCCTGCTGCCGGACAGGGGCGGCCTGAACGAGGAACTGGAGGCGGTCCGGGAATATGGCGTGGAAGTGGAAGTCGTCAGCCCGGGGCCGCTGGTGGGCCGCACCGTGGCCGAAGCAGGCCTGCGCTCACTGAATTATGGTTACCTGACCGAGATTGACCGCCAGGGGCGGTTGATTACCGCCGTGGAGCCGGACCGGATGCTCCAGCCCGGGGACAAGCTGTACTTTGTCGGCGCCCCGGAGTGTGCCAGCGAACTGCGGCGCATCCAGGGGCTCAAGCCGGCCAACGGTGGTGTCCACAAGCTGGACCTGGCCAACCATCAGCGCTGCCTGGTGGAGGTGGTGCTGGGGCCGGAGTTTTCGGCCCTGGGGCAGACGGTTCGCGACAGCCGGTTCCGTTCCCGTTTCAATGCCGCCATCCTCTCGGTGTCCCGGGAGGGCAAGCGCGTGCCCGGTAAACTGGGGGATATCCGCTTCAAGATGGGCGATACCCTGTTGCTGGAAGCCAGCCAGGAGTTTGCGGAGCAGTACCGGTTCCGCCGGGATTTCCTGCTGGTCAGCGCCCTGAACGATTCCACGCCCCCGGATTTCAGCAAGGCGCCCCTGGCCCTGGGTATCCTGCTGGCCATGGTGGTGGTCAGTGCCTCCGGCCTGCTCAGTATCCTGGAGGCGGCGTTCCTGGCTGCCGGTGCCATGATTGCCTCACGCTGCATTACCGCCAGCCGTGCCCGCCGGAGTGTGGACCTGCCGGTGCTGGTGGTGATCGCCTCGTCATTTGCCCTGGGAACGGCCATGTCGGAGACCGGCGCGGCCCAGTGGGTGGCCGGCAGTCTGCTGAATTTCGGAACGCTGACGCCCTGGCTGGCACTCGCCCTTATTTATGTGCTGACCGCGGCCTTTACGGAAGTTATTACCAATAACGCGGCGGCGGTACTTATGTTCCCGATTGCCCTGGCGGTGTCGGAACAGCTTGGCGTCAATTTCATTCCCTTTGCGGTCGCGGTCATGTTTGCGGCGTCCGCCAGTTTTATCACGCCCCTTGGTTATCAGACCAACCTGATGGTTTATGGCCCCGGTCGCTATCAGTTCACCGATTACATGCGGATTGGTGTTCCCCTGAGCCTGTTGGTGGGAACAACGGCCGTTCTGTTAATTCCCCTGGTGTGGGGGTTCTGAACGCGGATGGTTTCAGTCGATACTGGCCGGTCCTGTTTAAAGCTCTCCGTCGCCCTGTTTCCTTCCCGTTATTTGTGTCTGGTGGCTTTCGTTATTTTTTCTTCATTTTCTCGCTGTGACGAATTTCTTTAATCCCTGCAAGTAATGATTTATGATTACTGATGTTTCAGGGATGGAAATGGAAAACCTGCAAATATCTCCAGTTTAAAAAGGTTGAATTTACATGGCGAATATCAACGATTACTACCAGAAGAAACAGCTTCTGGAAAAGCTGTCTGATGAACTGAACAAGATGGAACAGGACCAGGCGCTGAAAAGTGACCTGGAGTTCGAAAACAAGGTCAAGGGACTGATGGACCAGTACAAGAAGTCCCCGAAGGACGTGCTGCAGATCCTCGGCGCCATTGATCCTTCCGTGGCGACCGGCAAGGCCGACGGCGGCACCCGCGCCAAGCGCCCCCTGAAGACCTACAAGAACCCGCACACCGGTGAAGTGGTCAAGACCCGTGGCGGCAACCACAAGACGCTGAACGAGTGGCGCCAGAAGTACGGTAAGGAAGCCGTACAGGGCTGGCAACAGAACTAAGCCGGCTGTTTTTAGCCCGGGTGAAGTTTAACGCCCGGGTTACCCCTTCCCCCTCATTGTCCAGACGGAGTTGGATAGTGCCTGTCATATCGACTTTCTTTGGTATTCTCATCCGTATGTGGCATGACGATCATCCGCCACCCCATATACACGTTGAATACCAGGGTTTCGAGGCATTGGTGGAAATTGAAACCGGTGAGATTAAAGTTGGTAAATTACCCCGTAAGGTTGCCCGGATCGTTCGCGAATGGTGCTTTGAACATCGCGGGGAATTGAGGGAGAATTACAGTGTTCCGTCTGATCAATAAATTTTCACCTCTCTATTCGCAAAAAGGACCTGTCATGCTAGCGATCATACTCTCTGGTGGTTCCGGAACCCGCCTGTGGCCGCTTTCCCGTGAAGCCTACCCCAAGCAGTTTATTCCTGTTGTGTCAGATGAGTCCCTGTTGTCGGATACCATTTCCAGGGGGTTGAGGCTGGGTGCGGATGTACGCGTCATGGCCATTACCAATGAAGAGCACCGGTTTGTGGTGGCGGCGAACCTGCACCAGCTGGCCGCCGACCGGACGACCGGTATCATCCTGGAACCGGTCGGGCGCAATACCGCGCCGGCCATTGCCCTGGCGGCCCTGGCCGTGGCCGAGGAGAATCCGGACGAACTCATGCTGGTGATGCCCTCGGACCAGGTGCTGAAGGACGAGGAGGCGTTCTCCCGGGCCGTGGCCGCTGGCTCCGATGCGGCCCGTGAAGGCAAGCTTGTGACCTTCGGCATCGTGCCGTCCTCGCCCCACACCGGTTATGGCTATATCCGTGCTGGTGGCAGTGGCGGCACCTGGTCCAATGTGGATGCCTTTGTCGAGAAGCCGGACGAGGAAACCGCCCAGCGCTACCTGGACGAAGGTGGCTATTACTGGAACAGTGGCATGTTCCTGTTCTCGGCGGGGCGTTACCTGGAAGAGCTGGAGCGTTTCCAGCCGGCGATTCTGGAGGCCTGCCGGGCGGCCTATGGCGCTCGCAAGGGAGACATGGACTTTACCCGGGTGGACAAGGAAGCCTTCGCCGCCTGTCCTGATGATTCCATTGACTACGCGGTTATGGAGCACACCAGGGACGCTGTCGTGGTGCCCCTGGATGCGGGCTGGAGTGATGTGGGCTCCTGGTCCACCCTGTGGGAAATCCAGCCCCAGGATGAAAACGGCAACGCCTGCCATGGCGACGTGATCCTGGAGGACGTCTCGGGGTCCTATGTGCATTCCGAAGGCCGCCTGATCGCCGCCCTGGGGGTCAGCGACCACGTGATCGTGGAAACCGACGACGTGGTGCTGGTGGCGGACCGCAATCGCGTGCAGGACGTGAAGAAGCTGGTGAATCGCCTGAAGGAGCAGGGCCGCCCGGAATACAAGCTCCACAAGAAGGTGCACCGGCCATGGGGTACCTATGAGGGCGTGGCCCATGGCGAACGGTTCCAGGTCAAGCGGATTACCGTCAACCCCGGCTCTTCCCTGTCATTGCAGAAGCACCACCACCGCGCGGAGCACTGGGTGGTGGTAACGGGCACGGCCAAGGTCCAGCGGGGGGAGGATGAGCTTCTCCTGACCGAGGACCAGTCCACCTATATCCCCCTCGGTGTCACCCACCGGCTGACCAACCCCGGCGTTATCCCCCTGGAGTTGATTGAGGTGCAGACTGGCAGCTATCTTGGCGAAGATGACATTGTTCGCTTTGAAGATACCTACAATCGCGTCTAGACTTCACTAAGTCATTTCCGGATTTTGTCTCACAGCCTCGTCGTATTTTTCAGAAGGAAAGTGCGACGGGGTTCCTGTTTTGTAACCTGAGTTTCAGTTTTTTCCGATATTTTGCTGGAAATGTGACGGCGGCGAGCGTCCTCGGTGACGAAAAACGGTACTTTCGGGGTTTTCACAGGGGGCTCGGCCGGTTGGTGCCTGTAGTGGATTCTCTGCTTTAACGCAGGTGGATTCTGGCGCCCCCTCCAGAACGTGGAACGAGGGTGCTTTTATGCGACTGGGGCAGGTGCCTGCAACCGGGCGTACAGCCAATCCGGTAGTGATTACGGATGCCAACTGGTATCGGCTGGCCGATGACCTGGCGGTCGCCCTGGCGTCCTCGCCCCACGGTCTGTTGTGGGTGACCGCGGAGCGGGGAGCGGGCAAGACCGCCTGGCTGCACGCCCTGATGCCCGCCATGCGCACGGATTTCTACCTGGCAAACCTGCGCAACCCACAGGAAACCCTGGAGATCATGGAGCAGCTTGAGGGCTACTCGAACCATGTCCAGGGCACCTTGCCCACCCTCGTCCTGGACAACCTGTCCCCCGCCGACCTGATGGCCCTGATGGCGGAGCCCGATCATCCTGCCCGCCAACTGCTGTCGAACTATATCGGCCCCCTGTTGCTACTCAGCCCGGAACGGGACGATGATGCGGTGGCCGCACGCCGTATGGAGCGGTTGATGGGGCGATCACTGGTGCGTCATGATCTGCCGGCCAGCAGCCATGCCCAGAATCACGCCATCCTGGTGGCGCATCGGCCGGTGATCGAGGCGCGCTGGAAGGTGCGGATTACCGATGCCGCCATGGGGCTGGCAACCTCGGGCCTGCATTACCGGGCAACGCCGGGCCAGGTGGTGGAATGGATGGAACGGGCCGCCGCCCGCGTATCGGTCATCGCCGAGGAAGGGCCGGCGGAATGCCGTCGCCTGCTGGCGGAGCTGGATACCCTGACGCGGCGTATCGAAGCCAACCGTGAAACCGGTGAGCCGGTGGAAGAGCTGGAGCGACAGTTGTCCCAGCTGTCCCTGGAACTGACGGCGGCGGAAGTGGACTGGCTGGAGCGCCAGGCCAGGGGCACCCTGCGTCAGGTTTTCCCGGATGATGTCCGGGCAGAACTTGAATCCATAACCGGCACAGGCGATTATCCTGACTTGCATGTTCCAACCCACGTCCCCGGAGGCGCCCGCAGTGCAGGATCTGGAAATCTACGTTCGTGACCTTGACCCCGCCCGCCTGACCATCTGGCTGGAAGCCAACTTCGACCAGCTCCTTGTCCCCCTGACCCCATTCGGCAACAAGCCTGGCCTCTACAAGGGGGAGGGCCGCTACGGCGACCATCTGGTTCGCATCAGTGTGTATGCCGAGGCGTTCGGCAAACGCTTCAGTTCCGTTGTGCTGGAAGGCAAGGAGCTGCCCTGGACCACCGACCTGGACTGCGCCCGCAGCGCCTGGCGAACCCTGGAAACGGAAATCCGCTGCAGCCAGGGTGAATGGCAGGAGGGCGACCCGGTCCAGGAGGAGAAATGGTGGCGGCTGGATAGCCGGGGTGAGCAGCTGGTGGTGTGGAATTAAGCCAATTCTGCGGCATTAATAGTGCGGCGGAGGTGTCTCCTCGTTCTCCCCTTTTATATTGGACGGCGACATCTCCGACAGTTGTTTTTTCAGGTGTTGCTTCGCTTCCCATAACTTGCGGATATCCAGTTCCTGCTGCGCGACCTGATCGGACAGGGTGTTGATCAGCTCGTCCTGGAAAGCCAGCCGGGTCTCCAGTTCGTCCATTCTTGCCATGAGCTTTTCTGTCGCGTTTGTGTCGGTGTTCGCCATAGTGTGGAACGCTTTGGTCAGGTTTGTGGTGAATCTGCTATTATGCCCGCTTTATTCGCCGGGGTGTCGGGTTTGGACACGTGTCCGACGGATAAAAGGTTATCTCAACAACTGTGATCCATGATCTTACGGAGTCTGTTTTATCCATGCGTAATCCAGCAAGAGCAATTCTTTCAGCGGTACTGGTTGCGATTCTCGCCCCGCTGGTTCTGGGGTTTATCCTTGTTAACGCCACGCCCGCATTGTTTCAGGTGCTTTATATGTCGGTAACCGGTGAGGGCACCGGTGCACTTCAACTGCTTGGCGAGCCTTCAGCCATCGCAGCATACGTGATCACCTTTATTCTGTTTGTGATTGTTGGCGTACTAACGGTTCTGGTCAGCGAGCGCAAGGCCGGCTCGCCGAAGCAGCGCAGCAACAATCAGGGGGCTCGCCACCAGGGTAACCATCGTACGCAGAGCAACAGCGACGATGGCTCTGACGACGACGATGACTACGGTCCGGAAGGTGTCGAGGAAGGCACCGTGAAGTGGTTCAACGTCAAGAAGGGCTTTGGCTTCATTGTCCGCGAGGGTGGTGACGAAGTCTTTGTTCACTTCCGCGCCATTCGTGGCCGGGGCCGCCGTGTGCTACGCCAGGGGCAGGCCGTGCGTTTTGATGTGGTTGAAGCCTCCAAGGGGTTGCAGGCGGATAACGTCTCTACCCTGGACTGAACTGTCGACTAAGCCCCTCTTCCCTGGGCTGAGTTGTCGATAAAGCCCCTCTCCCCAACGCGGGAGAGGGGTTGGGGAGAGGGGGAAGCCGGCAACTCCGGAATCCGGTCTCTGGCGCCCTTCGGGCGCGGGG